>DASYYL010000252.1:0-28741 GCA_035933915.1 Verrucomicrobiia bacterium | reverse complement strand
TTCAGCGGACATGCCGTAATTTTTATCGGTCATGCCTTGACTCCTTTCACGCCATTGATTGGGCGGTGCGGATCCGCTTCGGGCGAAACGCCTTTGACTTCAGAAATCGGAATCATCGGCAGGAACCGCACGAACAACAGGTAGAGCATGAAAAATGTCCCCAACGTGCCGATGTATACGGCCACATCCACCCACGTGGGATAATAGACGCCCCAGTTCGCGGGAAGGAAATCCTGAAACAATGAGCCGACAATAATGACAAAGCGTTCGAACCACATGCCGATGTTCAGGATGAACGCGATGATAAATACCAGCACAAGATTTTGCCGGACGCGTTTGATCCAGAACAATTGCGGGATGGAAGCATTGACGACAATCATGATCCAGCCGCCGTACCAGTATTGATGGCCGAACATTCGGTGCCCGAAGACCCAGGCGTCGTAGGGATTGCCCGAATACCATGCGACAAAGAATTCGACGAGGTAGATGTAACCCATGATGCAGGACATCATCAGCGCCATTTTGCAAATCTTGTCGATGTGCGCCAAAGTGATGACGTCCTCGAGCTTGCACCATTTCCGCAATGGAATGAGCAGCACCAGGATCATGCCAAAACCGCAACAGACTGCGCCGGCGACGAAGTAGAACGGGAAAATGGTTTCATGCCAGCCGGCGATTTGGGCGGTAGCGAAGTCCATACCGACGATGGAGCTGACAGTGAAGACCAGCAGCGTGGCCAGGCCGGACAGAATGAGATAGGCCTTCTCGAAATTGTGCCATTGCCGGGCCGAACCGGTCCAACCCAGCGCGAACACACCATAAAGGAATTTTCGAATCGGCGTTTTGGCCCGATCACGCATTAACGCGAGGTCCGGAATCAGGCCCATGTACCAGAACGTCGAGGAAATAATCAGGTAGGTGTTCACGGCGAACACGTCCCACATGAGCGGCGAACGGAAATTAGGCCACATGCCTTCGTAGGTGGGAATCGGAAACATGAACCAGTCGAACCACGAACGTCCCACGTGAATACCCGGATAAAGCCCGGCCATCATGACGGAAAAGACGGTCATGGCCTCGGCTGCGCGGCCAATCACCGTGCGCCAGTGTTGCCGGGTGAGGAACAACATGGCTGAAATCAGCGTGCCCGCATGCGCCACGCCCACCCACCACACGAAATTGATAATGTCCCAGCCCCACATGACGGGCATGTTATTGCCCCAAACACCGACGCCCGCGGAAATCTTGTAAATTAACGACAAGGGCAAAATCACCGTCGCGCCAATGGCCGACGGGAAAAACAGGATCCACCACCACATGGGCGTTTTGCCCTCATTAAACGCGGTCAGCTTGTCAGTCAGCCAGCCCAGACTCTGCCGGGGCACGGGCGTCATGCGCCGCAGTTCCGCTGGCGGCGCCAGCGTTTCCAGCGCGTCAACTTTTTGTGTTGCAGATTCAGCCATGGATTCTTCGCGTTAACTGTCCGGCGTCTGTACTGACCCGCCGAAGGCCTTATATTCTTCCGTGGTGTAGGGCTCGTGATAATCCGGCATGGCGGGATTCGGATTGCGAACACGCGCCAGATAAGTCGTTCGCGGTTTAGTCAATAAATCAGCCAGGACCGCATAATTACGCGGTTGCTGTTTCCAGCGCGAAACTGTGCTGTTCGGATCGGTGATATCGCCAAACACAATCGCTCCTGCCGGGCACGCCTGCTGGCAGGCGGTCTTGGGGATGGTGCCCTGGGCCTCCACCAGACGAACGTTGCCCGACGCGCCGGCCTTGACCTTTTGCGAAATTTCCGCCTGCTGGATGCGCTGGACGCAATACGTGCACTTTTCCATGACACCGCGCATTCGGACCGTCACGTCCGGGTTTTTCGACAGCTTGATCAGGTCCCATTCGTCCTCAGAACGCATCGGCGCCTGCCGGTCTTTCCACCACGCCGCCATGTCCCATTTTCCGCCAGTCTTGTGCAAAAGGGGCGTCGGATACAACGGCCCATTCAAATCTTCCAGGGGACGTTTATTGTAATCGAAATAATTGAACCGGCGGACCTTGTACGGGCAATTGTTTGAGCAATAACGCGTGCCGATACAACGGTTATACGTCATCACGTTCAGCCCCTCCTCGTCATGCGACGTCGCGTTGACCGGGCAAACGTTTTCGCATGGCGCGGCTTCGCACATCTGGCAGAACATCGGCTGGGTCACTGCCTGAACGTCTTCAATCCAGTTCTCAAATTGTTGCTCGTTGTCAGATTTGTTTTCGTCGGCGTTCCAATCCAGGAGCGTCGGATTGTTCTTTTTCTTCGGGTCGGTCGTATAGTACCGGTCAATGCGGATCCAGTGCATCTCACGTCCGCGCGATATCTGGTCTTTGCCAACGATGGGGATATTGTTCTCACTTTGGCAGGCCAGCACGCAGGTGCCGCAGCCTACACAGGCGCCCAAATCCACGGCCATGCCCCATTGCTGAAAAGCCGTTTTTGCCGCCTCATCAAACGGGTTGGGATACAACGGCGCAACTACCGGCGGCTCTTTGTCTTTAAATTCTTCGGCGAAATTCTCGGGTGGGGTTTTACTGATGTCCGCAAGGAACTCGCTCAAGTTGGCTTCGCGCACCGCCGGTCGGCCTTCCATGGACCAGTGTGATTGCGTGGTGGCGATGACGTGCGTCATGCCGGTTTTGCGGATTGTCGCACCGGTCTCGATATATTTTCCGTTGAAAATCTTGTAGGCATTGAAGCCGACGCTCGTGCCGACGCGACCGGCTTTCTCGCGACCGTAGCCCAGCGCCAGCCCGAGCGAAAAGTCCGCCATGCCCGGCTGCACCCAAATCGGTCCGGTCACGGTCTGGCCGTTGAGCGCGATTTCGACCAGGTCACCATTCTTCACGCCAAGCGTAGTCGCCGTTTTGTGGCTCACGAGCACCGCGTTGTCCCACGTGATCTTTGTGACCGGATCCGGCAATTCCTGCATCCAGCCGTTGTTTGCATAAAAGCCGTCATCCATCTTGGCATCGCGGAAGAAAACGACTTCGAGGCTGGTTGCCGAGGGGGCAGATGGCGAAGAAAGTGAAGGCGCGTCGCCTTTGAATGCATGTTTCGCTGTTCTGGCCTGGCCTCTTTGGAAACCGTTGAAGAGGAACTTCTTCCATTCTTCGTCTGTGTGGCCAAAAGTCGTGCGGACAATTTCGTAGGCGCTGGTTTGAGATTCACCGGCGATGCGAGCGAGAAATTCCAATTCGTCGAGCCCGCCGAACAATGGCTGAATGAGCGGCTGAATCGGAACCAGTGTTCCATCCCATGTCCGCGCATCGCCCCAGGATTCCAGATAGTGCGCCGCCGGAAAATGCCAATCGCTGACGGCGGCTGTTTCGTCCTCGTAATACCCGAGCCGGATCACCTGTTGCGGTTTTGCCGCGCCCAGTTTGTTCAAATAGTAGGCGGGATTGCCGCCCAAAATGATGAGGGTATTGGGCGAGGCCGTCGTGAAATCGCCTTCCGGAATTTCTTCTGCTGCGTGCAACGCCAGCGTGGCGCCGATTGAGCCGAGGGCTGAATTAATGGCGTAAGCCAACAAATGAACTTCCATCGGCTGGCGCTGGCCGGCTACGACCAGGGCGTCTTTGCCGGCGGCGACCAAATCTTTCGCGCATTCAGTGACCCAGCTTGCATCTACCCCGGCAGGAACAGAAACCGGTGAGCCTTGCGCCTGGGCCAACATTGCCGCCGCAATGGCGCCCACGAAACTGGCCGGAATGCGCAACCGATGGTCAGCATTCATGCCGGTCAGCGTAAAGAGCGACTCGACGACGTATAGGCGGCTCATGTTTTCGCCAGCCTTGTGTCCCGTCGCGAACTTTTGAATGTGATTATGGGCGTTGTCTTCGCCACCCAGGAAATCGCAGTCGAGCGAGAGAATGACCTTCGCCTTATTGAAATTAAATTCGGGTTTGACCGAATGTCCAAATGCCGTGCTCGCCGCCTTTTGATGAATCGCCGAATTAATCGCGTCAAACGTGAACCATCGCGATTTCGGGAATTTTTTGGCGATAATTTTTTGCAGGCGGGCGCGGGAAGGCGACGTGCTGCTTTCCGCGAGAAATGCCACTCCATCACCATCATCTGCCGCCATTTGTGACGACAATCCGTCGAGGAACTTCAAGGCGTCTTCACTCGGAACTACTTTGTCGCCCGCGAGATAGCGTCGCGCGCGGTCGGGATCGTAGAGATTGAGAATCGAGGCCTGGGCGTAGCGGTCGGTACCGCCGTTGCTGCCCGGAAACATTGAGTTGCCTTCAATTTTTATCGGCCGGTTATCGTAGGCCCGCACCACCAGCGGCACCGCTCCGATGCGGGTCGGCATCGCGGTGGCATAATACTCCAACGCTCCAAAAACATAGTTTTCCGGCTGCTTTCCAAACGGTTCCAGCTTTTCGACCGGTCTGCGGCAGCCCGCGCCCGCCAGCCCGAGGCCTGCCAGCGCGAAAGACGCCGACATAATTTTTAGGAAATGCCGGCGCGAAACGTCGTCCACTAATTCACTGGCCCCTTTGGGAAATTCGCGGTGCAGCCATTCCTTGAACTCCGGCGTATCCGCCAGTTCGTCCAAGCTCCGCCAATAGCGGCGTCCGCTCATTTCCTGCGTTGAATTGGGCAAATTATTCATTTCGATAACGTTACCGATGGCATGTCGAGCAGCTTTCGCGCGTACGCACATTCCAAGAATGGACTGCGTTATTTCCGAATTTTTGCTGCATTTGCTCGTTTCGTTCGGCATCCTGGCTCCATTGCCAGCCTAAATCTGTGACTTTGGATGGCGGTCGAATGTGGGACGCCGGGTCGCGATGGCAATCGAGGCAAAAGCTCATGCTCAATGGCTTCGCTTCATACACTTCATCCATCTGGTCCACACGACCATGGCATTCCACACAGCTAATGCCGCGCGCAACGTGGACGGAATGGTTGAAATAGGCGTATTCAGGCAGATGATGAACTTGCACCCAAGTGATGGGTTTGCCCGTGGCGGCGCTTTCCCGGACAATGGCCAGGCGCGGATCATCCTTCAAAACTGTGCTATGACAGTTCATGCAGGTTGAAGCGCCCGGCAAGTTGGAAAACCATGATTTCTCAACGCCATTATGGCAATAGCGGCAATCAAGTCCCAATTCGCCCGCGTGGACTTTGTGGGAAAAGGGCACCGGTTGGACTGGTTGATAGCCGTCATTCGTGTATTTAGGCGTAAAATAGTACGTAACGCCAGCGGTGACGGCTCCAGCGCTCAACGCCGCGCCGGCGCCTAAAATCAACGGCAACCAGTTTGTCCACTTCGGAAAAATTGACATCTCAAATAGTTGGGAGCGCCGCAGCGCGACCACTTCCTCAATTCCAAAACAACCCGAAAAAACGACACTGTCTCAACGCGGCGCAGATGCTAATAAATCCACCATCCCGCTGGCAAGAAAAGTTTGTGAAATTTTTCACGTATTCGCCGGGGCTAATATTTTCAATCATGCCGGGGCCGGGATTTACCTCCAAAAAAAGCTAAAAAAATTGTTCCTCCCGGCTCATCATCGCACACTTACTATCAAATGCGACCCGGGAACGATGGAGCGTTTTCCGCCTTCCGGAACAAGTTCACCACGTCGCTTCATACAACTCTCTCACCGAGTTTCACGTTAGGACCACGATTGTGAAGACCCCCAAAACTGTGCCCAGAGGAATGTGAACGCAATTAATGCCGGCGACTACAAACGAAAAAGTCCGGTATTTCCGCATACGCAGGAAGACTGCAGAAAGAACATTCAAAATTGCCGAGAACACGAACCAGAATCCACCGATCAGATAAAACACAATCAAGACGTTGAAAATTGCGGCCGGCGGCGGAGCTTGTTTTTGGTCCTGCCACAATGCCTGATTCGTGAACACGAAGTGCATTACGGCAAAATGCGCCATCAAAAACAAAATACCCAAACAGGCCAGCCCTGCTACCACGAAATGGAAAATCGAAAGCAAATTTAAATGGTCCGCGTCTGTGGCTTGCTGGTCCCTTGGCAGGGACGCAATAAGCGGAGGTATGTTGTTCATAAAGCCAGGTTAAGATATTTCCAAAGGATTGTCGCCTGCCCCGAAAATTGCAACTTTGGATTCAGTCCCCTCCGCCAGCATCACCGCCTCCGGGATCTGGAAATGTCAGCCAGGGCGATACATCCGCGTAGACCGCAAAAATGGCCAATGCAATCAGGATCACCACGCCCAGCCAAAACATCAGGACCCGCAAGTCGTCGGAAACGCCGGATCGAATTTGAAGCGCAGTTGCCCCGGCGGCCCAAGCCAGAGGAATCAGAAGTCCTGCGACTCCGTAGTTATAAAGCAGCGACACCGGGGTCGGCAGGGCCATGCCGCTGGTTGCCCAGACCCGATGACATATTCCCGCCGCCAGCACGGCAACCACCATCACGCCTACCTGCAGGAGCGCCACGACGACGGTATTTCGGATGGATGACATAATGGGTCCGGAACTCAAGATTAAACGGTTCTCCCGCAGAATAATCACGTTTTTATTTTGAAGTTTCGCTTTTGGCCGATTGAAGAGATCGACATCGGACGGGTAATCCGCGAGCGGGGGCGCCGTCTGATAATATTAGTGGAGCCTCCTCACGTCGGCTGCTACGGAGCGAAGATAAGGTCCCTACGGTTGTTTCAGCATGAAGAACTGCGATGCGTCGTTCGTGGAGACGGGATTGGTGAAGACAAATCGCCCCTGACTGTCGAACCGCTGGGTCGAAATAAAAGTCCAATTAGTCGTGGGCGTCAACAAGTTCGATGAAGTCAGGACGTAATAGGTGCCATTTGTTGTTCCGCCGGTGCCACTTAAGACCAATCCATTGCCGAGGCCGCCGGCGGCAGGCGCGAAACCGGTGAAAACAGCCGATGTTGCTGGTGTGACGGTGAGCGTGGCGCTGAGGTTTGTGCCCTGGAGTTGGTTGGTAACTATGACGGTATAGGTTCCGGCTTGCCACGTTTGTACGTTGGTCAAGGTCAAGGTGCTGCTGGTTGCGCCGCTGATATTCGTCCCATTTACCAGGTTTACACCGTTCGTCTGCCATTGATAGGACAATGGATATCCGCTTGCGACTACGGTGAAGCTCACCGCGGACCCCGCGCCAACGGTCTGGTTGGTGGGAGCAGATATGATGGTTATCCCCGGCTCAACGACGGCCAGGGTGACATTCGTGACGAAGTAATTGGTATTGTTGTAATAGACGAAGAGTCTGTATGCGCCTGCGTTGTTTGTTTGCACATCGTTAATCATCAATGTGTCGTTCGTCGCGCCACTGATCTGGCTGTTATTTGTCAAAATCATTGCATCGTTAAAAACCCACTCGTAAAACAGCGGCGCACCGCTTGCAACAACCGAGAAGCTGACATTAGTACCTACAAAGACGGTTTGATTGGTTGGCAGCAGTGTAATCACAGGGGCCTCTGATACTGTCAAGTCGATATCAGATTGTGTGAGGGAATCTGAATTCGTGGCCTCGGGTGAAATGATCGTGCCAGGATATGAAATGGTTAGTCCATAATTTGTGCTGCTGTCACCGGGTTGGGAATTTGTGATTGTCACGGTTGGCGAATTTGCGCCGCTGATGCGCCCGCCATTCACGAGGTTCGTTCCATTCTTTTGCCATTGATACAAAACTTGTCCACTTGCTCCAGTTGTCGTGACGGCAAAAGTTACCGTTGCCCCCATCCCGTTGGTCTCCCCTGGAGGCTCAATCCCTGAAACGTTAATGACCGCCGAAGGCGCGAACGTGATTTCCGTCAAAAACGCGTCATTGGTGCCGGTGAAACGGGTGCCGTCAATGTAATTGGTGCCGTTGATGACGTTGGTTCCGTCAAACCAATAGCGCCCGGCATTGAACGTCGGATAATTTGTGGAATCAGTGTCCCCGGTGATGAACGCGTTAGTGGAAGAATCCAGTACGATGTCGAAACCGGAAGAGTCACGATTTCCGCCAATGCAAACCGAATAAAACACGGTAGACCAGTCGGCGCTAATTCCGGTCACAAAGGCGTCATGAGCGCCCGTGCCTGAAGAATTTGTGGCCAGGAGAGATCCGAACGCATTTTTAGTCGGAAAATTGGTGTACGAAGTTTCTGTGCCAACCACAAAAGCATCGCCACCTGAATCTACGGCAACTTTGTAGCCTATATCCGCGAGATTGCCTCCGAATACAACTGAGTTATTAGCCGACGAGCCGTCCGGCGCAATTTTCGTCAAAAAGACGTTAGTTGCGACGCCTGAGCGTCCATTTGTGGTGACAAACGATGAAAGTCCAGGCGGCGGGTTGATTACCGGGAAGTTCGTTGAAGTTGTCCAACCCGTCACGTACGCATTTCCAGATGCGTCGGCAGCGATGCCATAAGCCATGTCGTTGTTCGTACCGCCGAGAAATGTTGAATAAACCAGGTCGGCGACTGACGAAGGCTGATTTGTAAGCGGCGGGAATTTGGTGACAAACGCGTCAAACGGAGTGGAGAAATTTGCGTTCGTTATGTTGTTGAGTAAGCGCGCTCCTATCAAATTGGTTGGGACGTTCCACGTCGGAAAATTTGTGGAGGCAGTATAGCCGGCAACATAGACGTAATTGCTGGCGTCAACGGCTACGCAAGCGGCAAAATCGTAATTCGTTCCACCGAGAAATGTCGAGTAAACCAGGCTGGCATCATTGGACGCAATTTCTGTTAAAAAGCCGTTTGGATTGAGGAAAAGGGTATTCGTGCAAGCCAGGTGTTTTTGCAGCGCATTGGCTGTGACGGGAAAATTCGTTGAACAAGTGTAGCCTACAACATAGGCATTGTCGGACGAATCCACAGCGATGGACTCTCCGCTATTTAAAGCAGCGCCTCCCAAATAGGTCGAGTAAATCAAATTCGTTCCATTAGTGTTCAATTCGGTGACAAATCCGCTTCCGAAATATGTGCCGTATCGTGAACTATATGCGCCCGGAAATTTTGGAAAGATCGCATGGTTGGTTGGAAAATTCTGTGAGATGGTGTAGCCGGTCACAAAGGCGTTCCCTGCCGAATCCGCTGCTATCCCATAAGCAAGATCGTCGCTGCTTCCGCCCAGATACGTCAAATAGATCAAATTTGTTGGTGGACTGCCGCTAAATTTGGCGATAAAGGCATCGCCATTAATTGAGCCGCCATTAAAATTCGTTTGCGCGGCCCCAACCGTCGAAAACTGTTTCGAGAGCGTTTCGCCGGTTATGTAGACGTTGTTATTAACGTCCATTGCAATCGCAGTTGGCGTGTCGCTGACGTTACCGCCAAAGAACGCGGAATAACCTAAAACCGGGTCAATAACGAGGGGCAGAGAGCGGTCAAATTGGGCGACTTCAAAGGCCACGGTCCGGGAATTCAGGATTTTGAAACCGCCAGCAATGGTTTTGCGCGCGCCATCAATAGTTTGATAGATTTCCGGTTTGGGCTGGCGAATTTCGTGGTTTGCAATTTTTAGAACGAGGTCGCCTTGAGGACTCAAGGAAATCTTATCCACGCCGTCAAATTGCATTTTGATTGCATTGGGATTTGCGCCGGGAGCGATCTTAAAATCATATTCCAACTGGCGCTGGTTGCCGTGGAAAACCATGTTGATTCCGGGATACAATTCCGTGACCAGGACATTGCCGAACGTTGCCAGGCCGGTTTGCCATTTGCCGGGATCGTTGCCGATGAGGTAATTGACTTTGCCGCGCATTTCGTCGCCGCCGTGGATTTGGGCCGCGGGATTTGCCCCGGCGAGGCGCATCCGCGCTGTTGCCGCGCGCGCGCTGGATTCGCGCAGAGACATTTGAACCCCCGAGGCGGAGATGGTGAATTGATAGCCGTTGCCGCTGGAAAGAAATTCCGTCTGATTCGGGTTGGCCTCAAAATACAGAGGCAGATTTGCGAGGGAGATGGTTTGGGCCGTTACGACGAATGAAAATAAAAACACGGCAAATGCGGCGAAAAGTAACGGGGCGTTGGAGCGTTTTCTGGATTGCGGATCGCGGATTGCGGATTGCGGATTGTCTCGTTCCAGCGATGGTTGGACAGGCCGGGTGATGAGCGAGACTGAGTGATCAAGCCGCGAATTAGTTAGAGCCTCCTGACGTCGGCTCCTACGCAAAAAGGGAATTGGCGCGGCTGTGTTCATACTTACTAAAATTGGCGTTGGTAGCCGGCGCTGAACTGAAATTGGCCGGACGTACCCTGGTAAATATCATGCGTGAGCGGTATGCCGTAGTCGAGTCGCAAAGGGCCGAGATGCGGAATGTTTAATCGCAAGCCAACGCCATAGTCGTCGTTAAAGTCGCCGCCGAATTTGTAAGAACTGGTCGCGACAGTGCCGGCGTCATAGAATAAGGCGAAACGGAGACCGAAACTTCCTTCCTTTTCGATAATGGGCAGGCTGTATTCAATTGTACCCCAGGCATAGCTGTCGCCGCCAACGGGTTCGTTGACAATTATCGCGCCAGGCACGCTTGGGCTTGGTCCTCGCGGTCCAATATTGCGGTATTTGTAACCGCGCAGGTCCCATTCGCCGCCGAGGAAATAACGGTCGTAGAATGGCACGTCGCCGCCGCTAACGGCTTTTGCCGTGCCGATGGTGCCCTGCACTTCAAGGACGTGTCCGGAAAACAGGCCCGGGAAAAACCAATGCGAATGGGCCTCAATCTTGTAGAAGGTCTGGTCGCCGATGCTGAATTCCGGGTCCAATTCGGTCAGTTGTCCCCAATTGGATAGGCCTGCCGGATTATTGCGCGTGTCATAATCGATGGAGCCGCCAAAACGGTTAAAAAAGTGATCGCCAACTTGTTGCAAAATGGCATCGGGCACATTTTGGGCAGCCGGAACTCCCCCCGGCGCTGGATAAGTACCCCCCGACAGAACTGGCCCGCCAGGACCGCTACCAGGACCATTCCACCCGCTATTCAAAGTAATTCCGACATCCTCGGGATTGTAAAAAATAGTTCCGCGCCAGAAATCACTGTGAAAAAGCGCCCGGGTGAGACTGATGCGCGCGCCGGTCCGTGTTTCGTTAAAGACGTTGTTTACGCTTTCGAAACTCCAAAGATCCCGGTAAAGGTCCACGCCCAGCGCCAGTTTGCGATTCAGGAACCAGGGTTCCACAAATGACAGTTCATATTCCTGGTCCTGGTAGCCGAGCTGGATATGCAAGCGCGCCTGCTGGCCAGCGCCGGTGAAGGTGGGCGGATTAAACAAATCGAAATTGGCCTGAGAAATTTCCGCAAAACCGACGAGCGATTCGACAGAACTGTAACCGGCGCCGACGGTGAAATTGCCGGTGGGTTTTTCCTGGACGCTAACGAGCAAATCGTCACGTCCGGCAATGGGTGGTTCGGTCGGTTCGGGCCGGAGGTCCACGCTTGAAAAATAAGTTAAGCCTTCGAGACGTTCCTGGCTGAGCCGGACGCGCGTCATGTCGAAGACGTCGCCGGGCGAAATCGCCAGTTCGCGGCGGATGACTTTGTCCTTGGTCTTGACATTGCCGCGAATATCCACTTTTTCCACATAGGTCTTGCGGCCTTCCTGGACCGTAAAGCCTAAATCCATCGTGCCGGTTTCGACGTTTGGAATTTGCTGCACGGTTAGTCCCGCGCCACGACGCACGTCGATGTATCCCATGCTGCCGTAAAAATCCTCGACGGCGGTGCAATTGGTTTCCAGGCCATCGGGCGTAAACACCTGGCCGGTTTTCATCTTGAAATCCTTGTTGAACTTTTTGAGCCGGTCCCATTGGGAATAGGCGGGGCTATATTTCGGTTTTGGCTGGGGACCCGGATTATAGCTGGAACTGAACGCCGCGGCGGACAACAAGGTCGCGCCGGTCAATGTGATGGCGCCCACGTGGTATTGCTGTCCTTCAAAGACATAAATTTTGACCACCATCTTGTTGGGCGCCGGATTCTGAAATTGCACGTCCTTGATTTCAAAGTCCAGGTAACCGTGATTGCGATAAAAATCGCCCAGGGCGTCTTTGTCGTCATCAAACTGGTCTTGTTTGAACAAATCGCTTCGGGTGAGCCATGAAAACATCCAGTGCTGCTTGGTCTTGATTTGGCGGCGCAATTTACCCTGGGTAAAGCGGCTGGCTCCGATGAACTCGATGCGCGTAATCTTCGTCTTATGGCCCTCGGTGATTTCAAACGTGACGATGCCGGTCCCGGCCGCTTCGTCTATGTCCGGAACGTAACGAACGGAGGTGCCGGGGAATCCTTCCTTTTCGTAATAATCCTGGATGGCCTCCTTGTCCATAAACAGCTTTTCCTCATCCAACGGCTGGCCGGGTTTGACGGAAATTTTCTTTTTAATTTTGGAAGTGCGGATTTTTTTATTACCGACAATTTTGATTTCCGTCAGCCGCGGCTTGGGCTGGACGATATAGGTCACAGTGACGCCGCCGTCGGTTTCCTGGTCCACAGCCACGCGAATGTTGTAGAACTGGCCGGTGGCATAAAGCGCGTGGATGTCGCTTTCCGTTTGCGAACCGGTGGGCACATACGCGTCGCCGGGTTTGATCTGAATATGGGAACGAATGAACTGTTCACTGATTGAAGCCGGGCCGATGTATTGGATATTGACCTTGTCAATTTTGGGGCCCGTCGACTCCTGCGACCGCGCCGCGAAGGCACAGGCAAGCAGCAGCCATACTGCAAGAAGTCGGAAACAAAATTTCATCGGCTTCTATCCCGGCATGTCTTCTTCGCTGACTTTGGCTGCGCTTTCAAATCGTGTATATGGCTTTAGAAATGTTAAATTGACGTCGCCCGTCGGGCCATTGCGCTGTTTGGCGATCAACAAATTCACGGGTACACCGTCGCCCTCGGGCGGTCCGCCGTCTTCGTCGTCGCCTGCGTCCGGTTTGTATAACAGACCGACCAGGTCGGCGTCCTGTTCAATCGCGCCGGATTCGCGCAAATCGCTCATGCGCGGTTTGCGGCTTTTGTCTTTTTCGACCTCGCGGTTTAACTGCGCAAGGACGATCACCGGCACTTTCAATTCTTTTGCTAACGCTTTGATGCCGCTGGAGATGTCGGCAATTTCCTGCTGACGGTTGTCCTGCGAACGGCGACCAGTAGAATGTAGAAGCTGCAGATAATCAATCACAAAAAGTTTAATTCCATGCTGCTGTGACAGTCGCCGCGCCCGCGCCCGCAATTGCAGGATGGATAGTCCGGCCGTATCGTCTATGTACAGCTTCGAATTGGAAAGTTTTCCCGCCGCATTCGTTAGTTTCGGGAAATCCGCCTCGCTCATGAACCCATCCCGGATGGAACGTAAGTTCACGCGCGCCAGGGAGCACATCATGCGCAGAATCAGGGATTCGGCGGACATTTCCAGGCTGAACACGGCCACCGGCAGCTTTTCCTCGATCGCAACGTGTTCGGCAATGTTCATGGCCAGTGACGTTTTGCCCATGCTCGGACGGGCCGCAATCACAATCATTTCCGCCGGGTGTAATCCATCGGTCATCCGGTCCAGGTCCGGGAAGCCTGTGGCGATGCCGGACAGCGCGCCCTTGCGGCTGAAGAAATTTTCGATTGTGCCGATAGCCTTGCCAACCAGGTCCCGCGTGGTGAGTACCCCGCCCTGGACGCGCGATTCGGATATCCGCAATACGTCCCGTTCCACCTCGTCGAGCAGCGCGTCCACTTCGCCTTCGTAGTCATAAACGCGTCCGACAACTTCCGTGCAAACCGAGATCATTTTGCGCAACAAAAACTTCTCGCGAACACTTTCCAGGTAATAGGACAGGTTGGCGGCGCTGGGAACGGCGTCCTGCAACTGCGACAGGTAAGGAATGCCGCCGATCTGGTCCAGTAATCCCTTGTCCTTGAGGCGTTGCTGCAGGGTGATGATGTCAATGGCCTCACGCGTGTCAAACATCGTGGTAAGCGCTTCGTAAATGGTTTGGTGCCGCAGGTCGTAAAACGCTTCTTTGCCGTTGTCCTTCAATTTCTCGATGCACTCGCCCATGCAATCGTTGGGCGACAACAAAATGCAGCCCAGGACGCCTCGTTCCATTTCATCGGAATGCGGTGGTAATCGGTCAACAGAATGTCCCGAAGTTGAGTTTCTTTGGCGTTTGGTTTTCTTTAAATCCGTGCCGTTGCCCGTGCCGTTGGAAATGGTTTCGATCATGGACTGATGAAAGCCGGTTGGAAAATCTGATTCAAGCCGAAGTTGTAAATCCTATCCAGACTCTATTCACAGGTTATTCAAAAAACTGTGTTTCATCTGTGTTTCATCTGTGGCTTAATTAACCTCATGCGCATTCTCATAGCAACAGTCACAGCCGGGGGCGGTCACAACGCTGCGGCGGCTGCCCTCGAAGAAGCGTGGCGCGCCCTGCGGCCGGATGACGCCGTCGAACGGATCGACCTCCTCAAATTTTTCTCGTCGCTTCATAAAAAGATTTATGCCGACGGCTATGTGAAATTTGTCGAGCACGCGCCGGAGCTTTGGGGAATGCTGTTTAGCAAGACCGATGATCTCAAAGTCGTCCGCCGATTCAGCAAATGGTCGCGCGTCATTCCCAGTCCCTCGCGCAACAAATTCAAGAAGCATTTGCAGTCATTCCGGCCTGACGCCGTCCTTTGCACGCATTTTCTGCCGCATGAATTGCTCGGCCTGCTGCGCAAAAGCAGCAACGGGCCGCATCCGTTTGTCACCACCGTTGTCACCGATTTTGAAGCGCACGCGTTGTGGATGGATTCGTGCGTGGACCTCTACTGCGTGGCCGCGGACGAGACCAGGGCGCGCCTGGTTGCCCGCGGTATCCCGCCGGAAAGCATTGTCGTGACCGGCATTCCCATTTCCGCGAAATTTTCGTCGAAGCCAGACCCGAAAGCGGTTCGCAAGGTATACGGCCTGCGCGACGACCTTCCGGTGATGCTTGTTCTCGGCGGCGGTTTCGGCATGGGCCCTGTGGCGGAAATTTTGACTGAATTGGACAAAGCCTCCGGACATTTCCAGATCGTGGTGGTAGCCGGGCGCAATGAAAAACTGCGACGCGACCTCGCCGCCCGCGACCACAAACATCCGACTCACATTCTGGGCTTTTCGTCCAAAATGCACGAACTCATGGCCATCGCCGAACTCATTATCACCAAGCCTGGCGGACTGACGACTTCCGAGGCGCTGGCGATGGGCAAACCGCTGTTCATTCTAAATCCGATTCCCGGCCAGGAAGCCGCCAACAGCGATTTCCTCCTCGAACGCGGCGCGGCGGCCAAAGCCAACCGCGTGGAAGACCTGCCATTCCGGGTGGGACAATTGACCGGTTCAAAAAAACTGGCCGAGATGGCGCGTGCCGCCAAAGCCCTGGGACGTCCACAGGCGGCGCAGGCCATCTGCGGCGAAGTTTTACTTCGGACGAGTCCCCAATGAAATGCGCCGCGCATCAGGCCGAAGCCATTGGCGTTTGCGCCTGGTGTGGGCGTGCCGTGTGTACGGCGTGTGGCAGATCCTCCGCCTTGCGCCGTCTGGTTTGTTCGGATGATTGCGCCGCCGCTCTCGCCCGAGAAGCCAGTGCGATGGATTTGATTTTACGAAAGAGCCGCCAGACCGCCACCGCTAGTGCGATGTATTCATTTCTCTGCGGCATCCTTTCGGCCGGTGGCGCGGTCGGAGCGTGGCGTTATTTGCCGGAGCCGTTCCTGATTTGGTTCTGCGCCGGTTGCAGCGCCGTCTTTATCGTTTCGGGAGTGTGGTTTGCAGTCATTGCACGCAAAGGAGATCGTTGAAGCGTTAAAGCGCTGAAGAGTTGAAGCGGTCAAACCGGCGGCGTTGAAATCCACTCCGAATGAAATTCCTTAATCGCGTTTAACATGAATTGGATGGCCACCGCTGCAAGGAGCAGTCCCATGACGCGAATGGCAATGCTCATGGCAATCGGATTGAGCCACCGCGCGCCGCGCACGGCCAATCGGAAAGTCAAATAGGTGGCCGCGGACACGGCAATGATTGAGCCATATAATGCCAGGTGCTGGGGAATTGTCTTCGCCTGGTTCTGGAGAATAATGGTCGTCGAAATCGCGCCGGGCCCGGCCAGCATGGGAATTGCCAGCGGTGTGATGGCGATGTCTGTCTTCTCGACGCCGGCCTGGGTTTCTTCCCGGGTTTGCTGGACGCGGGAGCGTTGTACCCGCAGCATGTCCAGCGCGATAATCAGCAGCACGATGCTGGCGGCGATTTCAAACGCCGGCATGGTAATGCCAAAAATTTTGAAAAGGCCCGGCCCGGCAAACGCGAATCCCAATAACACCGCCGCCGTCGTGGCCGACGCCAACCCGGCCATGCGCAACCGCTGTTCAGGCGTGTCGTTCGGCGTCATCGCCAGAAACGCGGGCGCCGTGGCCAACGGGTCCACAATTACAAACAGCGAACCAACGGCCAGGAGTGAATACTCGGACAAGGTCACGGAATGAAATTAAAAAGGAAGTCCTTGCGGACGGCCACCAGAAAAACGAAGAATTAAAAAGTTCCCTAATTCTGCTCGCTCTCCGTCGTCACCGGCTTATGGTCGCCTTTGAGGGCTGCCATGACGGCGTGCCAGGAGAGGATGGCGCATTTCACACGGGCCGGATATTTGTGGACGCCGGCGAAGACCGCGAGTTTGCCGACGTCGCCGGGAATGTTGCCCGTCATGACCATTTCATGGACCCGGCTGAACATGGTTTCCACGTCCGATTTTGTTTTGCCTTTGGCGAATTCGGTCAGAAGGGATGCCGACGCCTTGGAAATGCAGCAGCCCGAGCCGACGAAACTGACGTCCGCGATTTTGTCGCCGTCCATGACGAGAAAGAGCTTGAGCTGATCGCCGCAGAGGGGATTGTGGCCCTGGGCCGAGCAGGTGGGCTGCGCCATTTCATGGAAATTGCGCGGCTTCTTGCAGTGGTCCAGGATGACCTGCTGATAGAGGTCATTGATATCGTCAAACATACCGTTGCGAAAATCAGCGCAGGTTGTGGCTCGCTTCGAGCCGGTTCCACACAAGCTTGTCCAATTCCTCGCGTACGGGGGCGCATTTTATGCGCTCGACGATTTCGCCGGCAAAGGCATGAATCAGCATCCGGCGTGCGGTTGCCTCCGGAATGCCGCGGGCGCGCAGGTAAAAAATGCTTTCACCGTTCAGTTGCCCGATGGTCGCGCCGTGGGTGCATTTGACGTCATCGGCGTAAATCTCCAACTGCGGTTTGGTGTTCGCGGTGGCGTCGTCCGAAAGCAGGAGATTTTTGTTGGTCTGCTTGGCGTCGGTTTTTTGGGCGACGGGATGCACGTAGATACGCCCGTGAAAAACGCCTTTGGATTTATCGTCGAGGATGCCGTTAAAATATTCGTGGCTGGCGCAGTGGGGCTGCGCGTGCTCGACGATCATATGATGGTCGGCGAGCTGCTCGTCATGGGTAAGGTAAAGACCGTTCAAGATGCATTCGAGACCTTCGCCGGCGAGTTTGGCCCGGATGTTGTTGCGCGAAAGTTTCGAGCCGAGGGAAAAAGAGTGGACGTTGACGTTGCTATTGCGGCCAAATTCGCCGGCAATCGTGGCCATGTGAAAGGCGTTTGCGGTTTCGTCCTGCAATTTGACGTGTTCCACGATGGCGCCTTCGCCGGCAATAATTTCGGTGACCGCATTGGTAAACGACGCCGCGTCGCCCGTGCTTAAATAGCTTTCAACGATCGTGGCCCTGCTATTTGCTCCGGCGATGATGAGGTTACGCGGTTGGATGGTTTCGCCCGCCTGTTTCACTGAGGAGATATAAACAACCTGAATTGGTTCGGCGATGACGACGCCCTGGGGGACATCAATGAAAGCTCCGTCTGTGAAAAACGCCTGGTTAAGAGCGGCGAAAGCGTTGTCCGAAGTCCTGGCGTATTTGCCCAGATGCCGTTCGATACGGGCGGCGTCGCGTCCCAACGCGGCGGAAAGGCTTTCGACCGTCGCGCCGCCGGGGATGCCCTGGATGCGGGACAGTTTACCTGAAAAGAATCCATTGACGAAAACGAGGCGGCATCCGGGCAAACCGGCGAAGACTGCCTGGCCTAAAAGACTGCTTTCCGCGCCGTTTACCGCAGCCGCGCGCGCCGGCTCAAAGGGCAAAGCAGCGATGGGCGCGATATTGGTAAAGCGCCAGTCTTCGTCACGGAGCGTCGGGAAGCCGAGTTCGGCAAAGGTGCCGATACCGGCATTGCGCAAGCCCGAAAGCCACTCGGGCTGGCCTGCCGCATCCGTTCGCCGGAATGTCTCAATGATCCGTGATTCGCTCGAATTTTTGCTCTGCGTCATGTTTTCTATATCAAGCCGAATAGTAATCTTTTCATGCAATGGGCCGGTGCGCAAATTAAAAATTTGCGTTACAAGCATTGGCAGCCCTTAAGAAAACGCCGGTGAGGGCGCCGGGCCTGCAATCACCGGGATCCGCGGGCCACGTTCCTTAACGCGGTGCTAATCCGCTTTCGGTTTTTGGAACCTGGCGGCGCCTTAGCCGATAGCGAAACCAGTCGCTGGGAATTTCCACGGTTACAATCAGGATGCCCGCAAGCAAAACGGCCCCGATAAGGAGTTCAAGAGGATTCCGAATTTGCCAGTGCCGGCCGAGGAACCCGGCAGCCAGTTCGTGGCACAAAAACAATGGATACGAGAACAGTCCCAGAAATTTGTCCCATTGAACACGGGGCGACAGTTTATCCAGAAACACTGTGGAAACTAACGCGATCAAACAACCGATCGTGACGTTAATGTTGATTCCAGTTGGAAGACCGGCATGCAAATATTTGCCGAGGCCGAAGGTTATCAGAAGCAAGAGTGCGACCAGCCAAAGAACACGTATAAAGCGATAATCCTTCCGATTTAACAAAATACCGCTCAAAAACGTGAAGAGAATTCCTGGCAGGCCGGCAAATCCCCAAAATGTCGATTGCGGCAGAAATGGAGAAACGGTAAATAAACACAGGCTGGCGATCAAAATGACACGCAATATCCGCGTGGATAGGAATACCAAAAGAGGAACCAATAGATAGAAATGCGCCTCACACGCCAACGAAAAGGACGGCGCGATGAGCATTGGAATTCCCAGAAGCGAACTGTAATTCAGGGGCAGGAGGGTCACATTAGCCGCTGCCGCGCCCCAGGAAAGCCGATTTCCTGCCCACGCCAGCAGTAGAACGACTAAGAAGAGCGGGTAAATGCGCAGGAACCGATCCAGATAAAATGCGGCTGTTCCATTGGCCTGTTGTGACAATTTGTGGAACTGCCGTTCCATTAACAAACCCGAAAGCGTGTAAAAACAAACGACAGCCCATTGGCCGGGATTAAACCCGGCAACAACGACGCCGAAGTGACTCAACGCAACAAATGCAGCCAAAATGAACCTGTAGGCGCCAAACATTTGGCCGGATACTAACAAATATCGACCATTTAACAACCGGCGATTTATTTGCGCGCGGAGACCCGTTGATAGACCCGCACCCAATCAATTTCGAATCGGATTGGAAAAACTGTGTGTGATGGATCACCACCTTGAGTTCCACCGATGGCTTGATTTAACTTAAGATACAGCGGCCTTCTGAACGGGTTGCCACCGGCTGCTTTATTGGCGTCTTTAACATCGAAATGATTCATCAGTTTGCCGTCAAGCAGCAGGTCTATTTTCGTTTCGTCCCATTCCATCGTCCAGATGTGGAATTCCTTTGACCATTTATCGGCGTCGAATTGCTTAATCGGCTTTTTGACCGCGGACCATGTTGCAAACCGTTTGCCCGGTAATCTATATGCGAAGTTGGCCAATACATTTCCGGCGTAGTATTCCATAATGTCAATTTCGCCACAATCGGGCCAGGGAAGGGGGCTGGCGTCCTGGTTTGCATCATTAAATCCGGCTCCAAGCGTCCAAAAAGCAGGCCAGCTTCCCGGACGCGTGTCGATGCGCGCCCGCATTTCGAATTTGCCGTACCTGAACTCATGCAGGCCTCTCGTGGTGATGCTCGCCGACGTGTAAGCAATCCACTCGCGCGCCGTCCGCCAGTCGCCGCCTCCAGCGACGTATCCCGGGTTGCGCCGGTGTTCCCGCCGCGCCTCAATGATCAACAGCCCATTCGTACAATACGCGTTATCCGGCTGATACCATTGCGATTCGCCATTGCGGACAAAGCCGGTTTCGTATGACCAATTGGCAGGGTCCGGCGGACCGTTCTTGTTAAATTCATCATGCCAGACAAGGGTCCAGTGATCGGCGCTTCTCGCGGCCAGGGCCGATACAGTGAGGACAAAACAGACACAAAGGACAATCCTTGCCGATGTCGAATCGCAGCATTGAGTTTCTTTCATTGTGAATCGCCCTTTTCGATGAACCGCGAATACGACCGCACTCCACGACGCAAGCGCGAAATTGAGGGCTATACATCTCACATCAGGCGGACGGGCAATGCGCGGACACTCTGTCCGGTCGCGTGGAACACGGCATTGGCGATGGCCGGGGCGATGGCGATGATAGGCGTTTCGCCGGCCCCGGCAGAGGGCAAATCCGGGCGGCCAACCAATTGAATGTCCAAATCCGGCACGTCGTCAAAACGGGGCACGCGATATTTTCCAAAGGATGCGTTGAGAATCCGGCCATCGGCAAACTGGATTTCCTCGCGCAGGGCCGCGCCCAGGCCCATCAGGATGGCGCCCTGAATTTGAAAACGCAAATTCTCCGGGTTCAAAACCGCGCCGCACTCGAAGGCTTCGCAGACGCGCCGCACTTTGATTGTCTTTTGCGCGTGGTCAATTTCGACCTCGGCGCAAGCGGCCACACACGAACCTTTCTCCGTTCCGCACGCCAGGCCAAATCCCGTATTGCCGTCCGCCCGCTTGACGTTTTTCCGCCAGTTGAATGCCTCGGCGGCTTTGACCAGCACCGCGCGCAGTCGCTCGTTTTCAAGGTGAGTGAGCCTGAAATCCAATGGATCGGTCCCGGCCAGTACGGCGAGTTCATCCATAAACACTTCGCGCGCAAAATTGTTTGCCGTGGAGGCAAGCGCCCGATAGGATCCGTGACGCAGCGGTGGTTTGGATCGCACAAAACGGCAATGTGCTTTTTCAATCGCATAGGGAGTGTCCACCGCGTTCGGGCCGGAGTTGATATTGATGAAATGCCACGAGGCAATCCTCCCGCGAGAGTCCAAGCTGGCTTCCGCTTCAATAGCAGCCGCCGGGCGAAAGTAGGCCCAGGTAAATTCCTCCTCCCGAGTCCATCGCAAGGAAACTGGTTTGCCCGCGCCCTGGGCAAGTCGGGCCGCTTCCACGGCGCACTCAGCCGTATGCTTGCCGCCAAAAGCCGCGCCGAAATCAGGAATGGCTACCCGCACGCGGTCCTCGGACACATGAAATGCCTGCGCCAGTTCGCGGCGCGAACCGAATGGATTTTGCGAGCCGGTCCAAATAGTCAGATGGTTTTCGCTCCATTCGGCGACGGCCGCGCGCGGTTCCAGCGGCGAATGCTGGATATAGGGAACGTCATAGTTCCGGCGCAGGACCTTCGTACCGGCGATTTCTTCGGCGAACGGATTCTCGAGCCCTTCCTCTGCGTGTTGCCTGAGATAATCGAACAGTTCCGTGCTCGACGGTTGCTGCTGCGGCGCACTCCATTTCGCCGTTTTAGCAATCGCCGCGAGGGCGTTTTCGGCAGTGCTGGTATTTGGCGCTGCCACACCCACAAATTGGTCATCTCGCACCACCGCCACGCCGTGCATCGCCCTGGCTGGAGCAAGATCAATGTCTGTCAGTGTCGCGCCGTAGGCCGGCGGCCGAAGAATCTTTCCGTATAGCATTCCAGGCCGCACAATGTCCGAGGGATATTGATGGGCGCCTGTGACGATGTCGCGCGCGTTAGGTCGGGGTGCCGGTTTGCCAAGCACCTTCCAATCCGCCACTGAAGTCAGTTCAACATCCGATGGAATCGCCTGCGCGAATAGTTTTGGCGCATCATCGCTTTTGGCAAGGTCGGCATAAGTGAGCGAACGTTTGCCGTCGATTTCAGTCACTTTGCCATTGAGCATCTGCACTTCCGCGCGCCTCGTTTGCCACTGGTGACTGGCAAATGTGATCAATAACTCCCGCGCCGCAGCCGCCCCTTGACGCACGGACGGCACTGTGCCGGGCGAAGTTCGGCTTCCGGCGGTCATGCCGTCATTGGGTACAGCCCCGGTATCGGCCAGTACCATTTGAATTCGACTGACCGGCACGCGCAATTCCTCGGCGGCGGCCTGCGACAATTCTGTCCGCGCACCCTGGCCGCCCTCGACCTTGCCCGCAAACACCGTGATGCTTCCCTTCGCGCCCAGATGAATGCGCGCGCCGAGAGTCCGCGCACCGCTACCGAAGAAATCGCCACGTCCGCGAGACCCGCTCTCCTGGCCCAGGGCGGGCAGTGAAACCGCGATGAGCAATCCCGCTCCCAGCGTTTTGACGAATGATCTCCGGCTCAGTCCGAAATCGTAGCCCGCGCGCTCAAACAACGCCTCGTAGTCGAGTTGATCGTCATCAGGATGAGGACTGCCCAAAGTGTTTTTCGCGCGTTGAACTTTTGAACTGGCTGCCTTACGGAGCGCGGCTGTGTGCGGGGGTAAAGGGGCACCAGCCGCAGCGCTCTCAAAAGTTGCGGCACGCTGCGGATGGTCTTCAACCCGGCCGCGCTCCGGAGGTTGTTCACGTTGAAGTGAGGGTTTCATGTGTTTTTAGCAAGAACGCCCCTGACCGCCTTCAAATATTTCGCGTAGCTGCCGCAGCGGCAGATGTGCTTTTGCAATTCCGCAAGCACGTCCGTCTCCGATGCCGCCGGATTCTTCTTCAGCACGCCAACGACGCCCATGATCATGCCGGCCGTGCAATAGCCGCATTGGAACGCGCCCTCGGCCAGGAATGCTTCCTGTACCGGATGCAAATCCCAGGCGCCGGCTATTCCTTCGATGGTTACAACATCCATCCCGGCAACATCGCCGATGGAAGTAAGGCAGGATGGAACGCATTTTCCGCCAACAAGCACGGTACAGGCGCGACATTGGCCTTCGCCGCAACCGTATTTTGTCCCGGTCAAATGCAAGTCCTCACGGAGCACCTCCAGCAGCGACCGGTCCGAATCCGTCACGACGGTCTGCGGCATTCCATTCAAAACGAAGCTGACGCTGGCATCCATAAATTGGCTTTATGGCATTACAATGAACCCGAGTAGAAAGTGGTCAACAAGAAATTGCGTTTTGACAAAATGTGCAAACTCTTGAGAATGGGGCTGACGCTCATGGGGTATGAGGTATGAAAAGGGTTAACATCGGTTACATGGTTCAAAATCAACGAGTTAAGGGTTAACAAATCATTAACAGAGGGTTAACAACAGAATACAAGTTATTGAATGTGAGCTGGTTAAGCGTTAACACTCAGTTCAATAACCAATAGCTAAACCGGTAGCCAGGCAGCCAATACAACAAATCCATGCTTTTCTACTCATCTCCGAATATCCATGTTAAAGTCCCAATTTCTTAAACCGGTTCTCCACTTCCTTAAAATGAAAATCGAGCGAACACAGTTTCTCGAGTTCGCCGTTGGCGAAGTGTTTTGCGACTTCCGGATCGGCTTTGAGAACTTCGAGGAAGTTGGCGTCGTCGCGGCCGGCGTGTTTGGTCTCCCAGGTTTTCATCGCGGCTCGCTGGACGACATCGTAGGCGGCTTCACGGGTCAGCCCTTTCTTGATGAGCGCGAGCAGGACGGTCTGCGAATTCCACATGCCCAGGCTCAGGCCGAGGTTGCGTTTCATATTTTCCGGATAGGCCTGCAAACCGGTCATTAACCGGATCAATAGCGAAAACATGTAATCGAGCAAAGTGCAGGAATCCGGAAAGATGATGCGCTCGACCGACGAGTGCGAGATGTCGCGCTCGTGCCAGAGCGCGACGTTTTCGAGCGCGGCCACGGCATTGCCGCGCAGAACACGGGCAAGGCCCGTCAATCGTTCCCAGGTGATGGGGTTGCGTTTGTGCGGCATGGCGCTGGACCCTTTTTGGCCTTTCGTAAACGGTTCCTCCGCTTCGAGGACTTCGGTGCGCTGCAAATGGCGAAACTCGACGGCCCAGCGCTCGATGCTTGCGCCGATGAGGGCCAGGATGGTTTGAAATTCGGCGTGAATGTCGCGCTGAACGACCTGCGTGGCAATCGGCGCAGGTCGCAGGCCAAGTTGTTTGCACACAAATTCTTCAACGCGCGGCGATAGATGCGCGCTGGTGCCCACCGCGCCGGAAATTTTTCCGACGGCCGCGATGTTGCGCGCCCGTTCCAACCTTTCGAGCGCCCGGCTAAATTCATCATGCATCAGGGCTAGTTTCAGGCCAAACGTCGTCGGCTCGGCGTGGATACCGTGGCTGCGCCCGATAGCGGGCGTGAATTGAAATTCTTTTGCGCGCACGGCGATGGCGGGCAGCAATTGCCGAACGTCGGCAACCAGGATTTCGGCGCTTTGCTTCATTTGCACAGCCAGGGCCGTGTCCACCACGTCGCTGCTGGTCAGGCCAAAGTGGAACCAGCGGCTGGCCTGATCGTTGATTTTTTCAGCGACGGCAGTCGTGAAGCCGATGACGTCGTGATTGAGGGTCTTTTCAAGTTCTTTTTGGCGTTCGACGAGCCATTTCAGGTCGGCAAAGCAAAGGTCCGCGCCGGCTTTGATTTTTTGAAAATCCGGCTTGGGCACGACGCCCTCGGCTACGAGCGCCTCCGACGCGAGGATTTCAATTTGCAGCCAGATTTTGAGCCGATTTTCATCGGCCCAAATGCCCCGCATTTCAGGGCGCGAATAGCGTGTAATCATGCGCTTATTAAACGGGAAAAGGAGGAAAGATGAAATGTTAATTCATCGTTGAATCGTTGAATCGTTGAAACGGAAAGCCGATGTCTAAGTTTGCTGCATCGCAGGTTTCCAACCTGATCGGGCGGACAACATTGCACAATCTGCCGATTTGGAAATTGGCGACACAGCAGGTTCGGAAACCTGCGCTACCTTTTCAGAATCACGACGGATTCGGGGGGCAGAGCGGCGAAACCGTTGGCTGTCTGGATTTCTTTTTCTGAAGCAAGCAGGATTTTTGGCTCTTTTGCCGGAATCGGAATGCGTTGCGGACGATCGGAAAAATTGCAAACCACGCTAATGCTTCGCCGTTCAAGGACAAGCCAGCGTTCTTTTTCGTCAAACGTGACATGAACGTTCCTTAAGTCGCCGTCCGAAAGGTCTGCTTCAGCGCGGCGCAATTCTAAGAATCGTTTGTGCCAGTCCAGGATTTCCGCGTGGGAGGGTTTTGAGATTTCGTCCCAATTCAACTTGGATTGTTCAAACGTTTCACGCGCCTGCGGGTCCGCGGTGTCTTCGGGTTTCCATCCAAACGCGGCGAACTCGCGGCAACGGCCTTCGCGGACGGCGATGGCCAGCTCCGGTTCCTGGTAGTCCGTAAAATAGAAAAACGGCGTCCGCGCTCCCCATTCTTCGCCTTGAAAGAGCATCGGCACAAATGGAGAAGTCAGCACCAGGGCCGCCCCAATTTTCAGTTTTCCCGGACTCATCAAATGGCTGCTGCGCTCGCCGCGCGCGCGATTGCCCACCTGGTCGTGGTTTTGCAAATAGCCGAGAAAACGATGGCCGCTCAATCCATCGGTGGATCGTCCATGAACGCGCTGCCGATGTTCTGAAAACACGCCGTCATAGACAAATGCATGGCACAGTGCCTTCGCGAGCGCCGCGATGCTCCCAAAATCCGAATAATAACCGGTTCGTTCGCCGGTCAAGACCGTGTGCAACGCATGGTGAAAGTCATCGCTCCATTGCGCGTCCAATTGATAGCCGCCGTGTTCACGCGGCCAGAGCAGGCGCGGATCGTTTAAATCACTTTCAGGAATCAGCGCCAGGCGCCGGCCCAACTGCGCCGAAAGCTTTTCGACCTCAAGTTTAAGCTGTTCAAGTATGTGAATGGCCGAGGTATCAACAATTCCGTGGACGGCGTCCAAACGCAAGCCGTCGAAATGAAAATCGCGCAACCACATGAGCGCATTATCACAAAAGAAGCGGCGCACTTCGCCGCTGTCGGGACCGTCGAAATTGATGCCCTCGCCCCAGGCGGATGCGAATTTTTTCGTGAAATACGGCCCGAATTTCGCCAGGTAATTTCCCGCGGGTCCGAGATGATTGTAAACCACATCCAAAATTACAGCCATGCCGTGCGCATGACAGGCATCCACAAGCTTCTTCAAATCGTCCGGCGTGCCATAAGCGTGATGCGGGGCAAATAAATCCACGCCGTCATATCCCCAGCCGTGGTTGCCGGAAAACTCGACCACCGGCATTAATTCAACGTGGGTCACGCCCAACGCGGCCAAATGCTGAAGCCGTTCAATCGCCGAAAGAAAGGTTCCGCGCGGCGTGACAGTGCCGATGTGCAACTCATAAATGATGGCGGATGCCAGTGGCGCCGCCTGAAAATTCCCGCACGCCCATTGAAATGCGTTTTCGTCTACCAATCGCGAAAGTTTATGGACGCCTTCCGGCTGCCAGGGCGAGCGTGGATCGGGAAACGGCCCCGCGCCATCAACCACAAATCCGTAGTTGTCGCCGGATTTGGCCTCGAGCACCTCGGCCATCCACCAGCCGCCGTCCTCCCGACGCATGGGCAGTAATCTCGCGTTGAGTTGAAGCTCAACTTTATCCGGCCGTGGCGCCCAAACGGAAAATTTTTTCATTCGGGATTATTCCTGGACCAACAGCGCGACTGGAAATCTCCCGAGCAATTTGGCCGTGGATATTTCGCCAAGATAGATTTCCTCGGTAAATTCATTCCGCCACATCCCACGAGGCAGGAGCAGCGCGGGCATTCCACCCGCCCGGCTGCGATTGAACCGCGAAATCACAGTCATCGCCTTGCCTTCTCGAACGAAGGCGACGACATGGCCGGCGTTTTCGCCGCTTGCGGAGATTGGCTCGTAGTCCCCGGCGAAAATCATTTCGTGCCGCGCCCGATAAGACAATGTTTTCTGAATCAGCCAAAGCTTCGCCAGGCCTTTATCACGGCGTTTCCAGCTTTCTTCGGCGCCCATCGTCTTTGTTTCGGCCAGCAATCGCTGTCGTACGTTGTAATCCACCGGACGGCGATTGTCCGGGTCTACCAGGCTGAAATCGTAAATCTCATTTCCCTGGTAAATGTCGGGAATTCCCGGGGCGGTCAATTTAATCAGCGTTTGCGCCAACTTATTGATATGCGCAGCTTCGATCAGGGAGGCGATAAAGCTTTCCAGGTTCCGGACAAAATCGGGGTCCGCGAGCGCATTCGTGACGAAAGCCTTGAGGTCCTCGTCATATTGGGCGTTGCGATGGTTCCAGTCGGTGTGCTGCTTGGCTTCGCAACTTGCCTTTTCCATGTAAGCCAAAATGCGCTCCAATGAAATCGGCCACGCACCTACCAGGGTCTGATAGAGTAGATATTCCGCATTGCGGTCCGGAAAGTGGTTTTTGCGATGCCGTTCATTCATTTTGGACCAGCGCAACACCGCCTGCGACCACTCCTCCGGAATTTCCGATAGCACGTTCAGACGCGCCCGCACGTCTTCGCTGCGCTTGGTGTCGTGGGTGGAGCTGCACAACATCGAAGAACCGCCGCGCTCCCGGAGCCTGTGGCAAAACTTGTGGAAGTCCTCGATGCTCACGCCAAACCGTCCCGGATCGCCGCCCACTTCGTTCAGGGACGCAAAATAATTCAGGCAAAAAAACGCAGTGTCTTCCACGCCTTTGGCCATCGCCGGGCTGGTCAATTGTTGGAAGCGCGCCACAAATTCGCTTTCCAGTTCGCCCTGAAGATTTAACAGCAACAGGGCCCGTAAAAATTCGAAAACTCCACGCGGCAAATCCAATCGCGCCTCTTCAGCACGCGCGCCGGCGTTGTTGATGTTCATCGAGTCGGGCACGCTGACAAAACGATCCTCAGGACGCACGTAGGTGCGATAAACGGAAAAACAAGCGGCAAACTCGATGAGGGCCTCGCGCAGTTGTTCTCGTGAAAATTCCTTGTGTGCCGGCCGCTGCTTTGCGATCTGAGCGAGCAAATCCGCCAGCCGGTTTACTTCGGTGACAAAGAGCGTCTCCAGGACCAAAATCTTTTTTTCACGGACGGTTTTTCCCGAATCCACGGGTTCGCCTGTAAACCCGGAATAGAAATCAGCCAGTGATTTTTCATTTTTCGCTTCGATAAACAGCCCGTTGACCTGGTTCAGGAAGTCGTAGCCGACGGTTCCATCCACCGGCCAGTCCTCAGGCATATCCTCCCGCGGCTGCAAAATTTTTTCCACAACGATCCACGCGCGCGGCGCAAGTGCGCGCAGCCGTTCGAGATATTCCGCGGGCTCGCGGAGGCCATCCGGATGGTCCACACGCAAGCCAGTCAGAAGGTTGTTCCTCAACCATTTCCCAACCAATTGGTGAATGTCTTCGAAGACAGCTTCATCTTCCACACGTACGGCGGCCAGGGTGCTGACCGCAAAGAAACGCCGGTAATTCAGTTTTAAATCTCCATCGCTCCAAGAGGCCAGGAGGTAATGTTGCTTTTGAATCAGCTTGTCCAGTGCGGCCCGATCTGTATTCAACGCCTCAAGGGAAAGATGCTTTG
>DASYYL010000242.1:0-3638 GCA_035933915.1 Verrucomicrobiia bacterium | reverse complement strand
AACCGCTTTGAAACACCCCTTTCACTTGGAGTGCGTCTCCATGTTCCGCGCGCAATGCGGCGCTGACTTTGGCAGCAGACTCAAAGGCGTAGATTGGCCGGACGGCAATGACCTCTTTTTTTACCCCCTTCTTGTCTGTCGTTGAAAGTGAATAGACAATCTGCCCTTTATGTCCTTTGAGGGCTTTGCGGTAAGCACCGGTTCCGTCTTTCGACAGGTCTTTATATTCGGTTGGTTCGCCAACGCTTACCGAAACGAATTCCACGCGCGGCCCGTTTGAGCCGTCTTTACGTTTAAGATGAAATTCCGAGCAGAATTTTATCCAAGCCGCTTCGTCTGGTTTGCCGGCAAGGAATTCCATCAACCGTTCTTGAATGACTGAATCACGGACAGACTGCGCCTGCTTTGTTGCGTATTTCAAATCAAATACCGATTTGCCCGGCGCAGTTGGCTTCATTGCCAACGACAGCAATTTTGCTCGTTGCACAATTACTTTTTCACCATCATCCATTCGGGCGCCATAAATCGTCTCGGCCAGCGCAGTTTTTTCAAAACAGACGTTTTGCGGAATTACCTCTGCAGTTTCTTTTCCAAGAAACTCGCGATGAATTCCATCTGGAAATGTGAAGAAGCCGGTGAATCGCGAATTCCGCGCCCAGTTAGGAAGAAAGCTGATGACCATTGCATCCAGCGCGTGATGCCGGTCGTCGTTACGGTTTTTGATTTCCGCCTCTTCTTCGGATTTGGCGTCGGGGTTGAGCAGACTGTTTAACTTGTATTTTCGCCGGATGCGGCCGGTTAATCCGCCAGAAACGACAATCACCTTGCGCTCGCCATCGGAAATGCCGTTCGGCCATCCGAAACGAAGTCCAATAATGGTTTGAGCCAATTTCGAAATCCATGCCGTTTCGGCCAGCGCCGTATATTTTTGAACCAGTGTTTCGGCCTCCGGTGAAGTCAGCAATTGAACTTTCTTATTCCGCAACGTGCTAATGCGTTTCTTCACGCGTTCGGCATAGGCAGCCCATGCGTCTGTTTTTGAAAGCCATTTATACGGCGTCTGATCGGCTTTGTCATCATTGGCGCGCCGGGTCGTCAAAACGTAGTTCACCGCCGAATCCGGTCCGCCTTTTGCGCGCGGCACGATGTGGTCAATGACATACTCATCCAGCTTTTCAGGAATCAGCGCTGTGCCGGTGTAAAGACATTCACCAACCTGCGCTTTGAGTAATTCCATTTTCAAACCAGCGGCGCGCTCTTCTGCGCCTGCCTTGGCAGCTTCTTCCCGCGCCTTCGCCCGTTCATTCGCGCGGTCGCGCTGAAATTTGAAATACTCAAGCTTCGCTTTCCTTCCCATGAAGTCTTCCCGCACGAATTCAAGGACAATGAAATCCGGCGTTCCGAACTGTTTCGCCAAGACTTCCAAACGCTCTGAAAACAATGTTAGACGATGCCGGACAATCGGATCGTTTTGCGAGCTGATAAGATTCTGGATTGCCTCCTCCGGGTCGCCCGCAGAATGCGCCAGTGTTTCGAGTTTCTGATTTGGAATATAAATCCCTTCCCAAGTCGTTCCCATTTTTTGCAGGAACTTCAAGTCAATTTCTACCAGCCCTTTGAGCGGGTCGGTATTTCCATTCAATTTTTGCAATTCATTTTCGTAGGCTTGCTCCGGCGTATCGCCGGAGAGAATCAGACTTTTCAAAATTTCCAAAGCTGGTCGGCAAAAGCGGCTGCGGCCGGAAAAACTTGGTTCGGCCACTTCTTCATGTTGCCCGGCCATCGGATTGCCGTGAAACCTTTCGCACCATTTTCGCCACTGAGTTGGCGTCAAACCGAGTTTTGAGCGTTTCGGATCATTAAAAATCTGTCCAATTTCTTTTGCGGTGAGTCCGCGCACGCCGCCACCTTGCTGAAATCGCATATTTTTCAACTTCATTAGAAAGACGGCTTCGGCAGCGATGCGGGATTGCGGATGCAACTCGCCGTTTTCACCTTTCCGGATTTTGCAGACATTCAGGCGGGGAATGAGCACGCATTTGCCGATGATGCGATTGTCAAATCGTGGAATTTTTTGCCCTAGCACACCGTGCCAGTCATTCGCGCCGCCTTCTTTCAAACCATGCTGTTTTCGTAATTGTGGATCAAACGACGCATACGCTTTTCCCGGCGGACCATAGAGCAAATAATCCGACTGCCCTTTCAGTTTTGGATAATGCTTCGCAGCTGCATCAACCATGTCGCGAATTTCATTTTCGACCAGTTTGCGCGGCACAATCTGGTTGCGCGTGCTTTTGGCCTGGCAATCAGTCCGGTCTTTGAATTGTGAGCCTCCGTCCCAAAGCCCCATTTCATGCGCGTCAAAATAGCATGGATAATGGAATTCCGGTTTGCCTTTGGAAATCTCCGTTAGCTTCTGTTCAAATTCTTCCATCCGCTGTTGCGTGCCAGCTTCATCGTCATCGCCATCTGCCTTTTTTGCGCGTGACTCGCGGGTTTTCCACGGGATGTTCGGGTCATAGCCGCGCCGTTGAATTGCTGAATGAAACGCTTTGTAGATTTGCCACGGCTCAAGTTTTTCTCCGCGCAGTAATTTGATGCGAAGCAAACACGAAGTGTAACAGGTATTGTCGCCGTCGTTGGCAAATTCTCGCTCCAGCCGTTCATCTGCCGGTTCGCCAGCTTTCCAATTTCCATTCTGGTCATGATTACGGCCATGCAAGACTTCGATGCCCGCTTTTCGCATGACTTCTTTGAGCCATTGCTCGCGCGCCTTGTGCGCCTGCCGCGTGCGCCAGGCGTGCCGGCGCTTGGCGGCGGTTTTGGTTTCCGCAAAATCCGCCGGTATCAGCAGCGATGCCTTGTGGAGAAATGTTGTGCCTTGCCGCACCGCCTCGCCGATGGAGCCTTTGCCGAGGTCAAACGCCCAGACCACGTCACTGGAATGTGATTCGGTTGGTTCTTTAAGATCGTAGGTTTTCATACCTGCTGTTTCTGGTTGCAGGATAAGATGCTACGCTTGGGATTTCGCTTCCGCAACAGGCATTTGCAGTCGCACGGTTGACATTTCTTGGCAGAACGGGGATGTAGAAAGTTCACCTGCCCCGCGCGAACGGGGTGCAAACCGTTCGCCTCTTCTCCAGAGACTCAAGTCCTCGTTCGTGGTAGAGAGGAAATTATTATGGCAGGCTCAACTCGTAATTCAAAACCGAAAGGCAATAGATCGCCGCGGTTTCGACACGCAACGTCAGACTGCCGAGCGTGATGGGCAGCGCGCCGCCGGCCTGGATGGCTTTTAATTCCCCGGGTGTGAAGTCGCCTTCCGGGCCAATCCAGACGGCGACGCTTCGCGGCAGGCGTCCGTGCCGGGTCTGGAATTCCTGAAAGCATTTGCGTGGGTGGCGACGCCCGGTTTGCAGCGAGCCGACCAGGGACAAATCAAAGACTGAAGGCTGAAGGCGGAACGCTGAAGGCGAAGAGCCGGGGGTTGATTCGCGTCCGTTTTCCGGCTTCCGGCTCATGGCTTCCGCGATGGTGGCCGGCTTTTCAATTATCGGCAGCCAGGCCGCACCGCATTGCTTGATGGCTTCGATGGCGACCCGTTGCCATTTCTCCCGCCGGTCGGTTCTCTCCTTTTC
>DASYYL010000238.1:0-50107 GCA_035933915.1 Verrucomicrobiia bacterium | reverse complement strand
AGCGGATTTCCCGCATACGGTTCCTTGAGTCACGGTTTCGCTGCATGTCTGGAGTGCACCACTCGGGCAGTGGGCAGGTAGTAGAACTGCAACAGGCGCTTCATCCGTTCCCGGTTTCGCTGCATAGACTGAGTGCACGATTCGTGCGTTGGGCAGATATCCGCTGCTGTATCGTGTACACTTTCTCTGATCTCTGCGTATCAGTCATGTTTCCTGGCATCAGTTCCGTAACCCGACCGGACGGGACTCCTTCGCCGGCTTTTCTTCGGTACTATGAGGCGGCTACGACTGCCGTAGTTTCCCGCTTCGCTCTCCGCTTTTTCAGCGTTGAGCAAGGCGGCCTTGTGGTTGACTTCGCTCTTTCGCTCGTCCAGTTCGGGAAGTCCGCGACCTGTACGCCTGGGTGTTTTGTTTTCACCGGTTGCACCTGCTCCCGGTCATTGGTCCACAAGGGACCGACGGCTCTCCCAAGTTCCCAGAGAACCCCATTGTGCCTTTGCCGTGCTCTTGGACTCCGGTCGAGCCTCGGTGCCTAGCCTTCACGGCACTTCGGTGCTGCCCCCCACTAAACGAACTAGGAGGGCCTCAACGACGTTAACACTTTCGGAGCTCTATCACACGGCCTCAGCACTGGCTGTTTACGCTTCGTGCCGCCATTACTGGCGACGACGCAAAACTCGCTTCCGGGGTTTGGCCAGTCTTTCCCGGGTGGGATTGCATCACCCACTGAGTCCTTTCGGGAAGTTTCAGCCTTCCGGCTTCCCCTTCCCCTGGGCTTCGCTTGGCGCGATCGTTTACCTGTTTACTTGCCTATACAAAAAATGGGTAGCACCTCCGGGATGCAAACGCGCCTCGCGTGTTCCCGCGGCTTCTTTTTCTTCAGCCGGCCGTATCACACAGAGCGGGTTGCCATGGTCAATGACAGTAATGGATTGGCCCGCGCGAGTCAGGCGTTTTACCTTTACCGGCTCGCGGATCAAAGTGCCCAATGTAATGGTTTTCATAGTTGCCTGAGACTGACGCAATGTTACATCGAAATTAATCCAACGTATATATCCCAAAGGGGAAGGCCTTGATTAGGATCCCAAGGATGAGGATGATTCCCTGCTGAACCGCCTTAGCGCTTTATCGCTTCAACGTTTCGAGGACGAGGACGATCCCCGTGACCCAAGGATCACGGAAACATGAGCCGATAAAAAACACTGCTTTGGCCGGGCTGAATTTGGATTTTCAGCCGGTTCACGTTACCGGAACCAGCCACCGGATACCAATTGGCAGTTGTCAGTCCCGTGGAATTTGATTCGACCTGCCAACCGATATAATTCGTCGGCCAGCTCAAGGTTAATAATTGGCTACCGTTTAAACCGGCCGCCATTTCCGGAGGCGACAGAATCGGCCTCAACAAAAACGCGCAGATTGGCGGCACAATCACCGTCAACTGCCCATTCGTGGCCGTTAACACCGCCTGCACGCCACCGTTCCACGATCCATCGGGATTGATGGTCGCGCCGCCAAGCGTGTAGCCGTCGATGGTGTAGAGCGTCGGCCCGGTCAACTCGATCAATTGCGCGCCGGTCACATACTGTCCCAGGTTGACGCTGACCGCCTCAGTATCGCTCGTGTCTTTGTTGTTCAGGACGACACTGATCGCGCCGCCCGCCTGTCGCACGCCATAGGCGGTGAAATTGGTGTTTGAAGCCGGCGTAACCATGGCCGGAATCACGTTGCCCGGCGGAATCAATGAAAGCATTTTCAGCGCATAAAATTCAGGGCCCACCAGTGTGACGGTCGTTCCATTGTCGACAATCGGCGAATAGGGGCTCTGCCCGCCGCCATGAAAATTGACGCCCTGAAGGCCGTTCAATGCAGCCGTGAACATGAAATCCAGCGACCAAAGCGCCGCACCAAAAGCGTTGCTGACGTTGGCAACACCGCCGGCGGAATAGGAACCGGTTTCATCTATCCGGGCGCCGAGCGGGCAATGCCCGGCCGCTGCCGTCACGATGTTGGTCGCCAACTGCACCAGGAACGAGTCCGGCTGAAATAGAAATTGCATCGTATCGTTCGTCGATGGGCCAGCCCGGTAGTAATGTTGGGTCACCATCGAAACGATTCCCGATTCATCGCTGGCAAACGGGTCCGTAAATGCCGCTAATTGGCCTTGTCCGCCGTCCGCGCCGCTAAACGTCCAGCCATTGCCGCCATTGGTGACGGCCCAGCCCGGCACTGCATTGGTAATGGCCGCTGCCATCGGACGCCAGCGCGCGAGATAAGCGCTGTACTGGGTAAAACCATATTCAGGTTCGTTCCCAATTTGAAAGCCCAGCAGTCTCGGTCCCAGCGCGTTCGCCACATACGCGGCTTCGGCGGCGCAATTCGCGGGCGTGTTGGAAAGAAGATTGATACCATAAATGACAGACCAGTTCGTAGGCAACGCCTTCATAAACCCGGCAAGGTAATCTACTTCAGACGCGGTAATTGGGTAAGTGTTCGATATCCCTCCCCAACCCGTTGTATCCACCGTGCCGCCGCCGATACGCAAGACGACGGGACCAATCATGCTGAACAGATTTATCAGCGCGGTGTTAGTAGGGTAGAAAAAACCAATAGTGGTCATTTTCGACTTCTCGTAACTCAACCCGCCGAATGCCGGATTCAGCGGCAACCCCGCGTTCGCCGGCGAGAAGCTCACCGTGGCGTTGATCGTGCGGGTCGCGGGACCCGAACCGACGGCTTGAAGCGACAAATAATTCCATTGGACATCCGCGGGAGCACCCAGGCTGGTTTGGGTAAGTCCAACTGCGCCGATTGGCGGGACAGTTGCGTAAGTCGTGGTGCTTCCCAATTGAACACCGTTTACATAGGCAGTCATCGACCATAGACTGCCGGTCGTATTCAAGATTACCTCCACGGTCAACGTTTGCGGACCGCCGGTGAACCCGGTTCCGTTGAAGATTGCCGGAGAGTTGCCTCTGGGCCCCGTAAAATACTGAACGTTTCCACTCGATTCATTTAAAATTAGAAAATCATAACCGCAGGGTCCGCCATTCCCCGAGTCAGCGAATCGCCCGACGCCAACCGGCACATTCACTGAATCGTTTTGCGCAAAACCCACCCCGACCCAATTGCCCGGATTGCCGCTGAATGTCAGCGACGCGGTCAGGGTGTAAACAAAACCGGATTGCGGATTAAATGGCAGAATCCAGCTATCCCCCTGTGTCGAGGTGTCACTGCCATTTGCCAACAAAGCGCCGGGGTCATTGACTCCCAGCGCGTCATTCCATGTTGCCGAACTGAAGCCGCCCGCATAGCTATTGGCGACCGTGGGCGCCGTTCCCCAAATGTTAGTCGTACCACCCAACGCAAAATTGTTGGAATAAACGATTTGCGCGCTTCCAAGCGAACAGGCGGTTTGCACCGCGGCCACCAGGAGAATAATCGGTCGGACTCTCACGGAAAGAAGATAGCATGCAAACGGTATAGCGATAAATCGCCTAATTGGGCGGGGCACGACCGAATGCGGAAGGCGGATTGCGGAATGGGTCCTTTTGCGATCTTTGAGTTCTTTTGCGGCTAAAAAATCATCTAGAGACTGTTGGCGATAGCCTGGGCATTCTGAATCAAATTGTCGTCCATATTGACATCGTCAAATTCGAGCGGCCATTCCGCCCGAGTGAAAATGGAATTGCGGGTTAACGGCACTTTGCTGCGTGTTGCCCAAATGGGACCAGATTTTCTCTTGATGGACAATCCCATTGCGCTTCCACCTGGCGATGCGAACCTTTTTCTTCAGGTGGACGAAAGCAAAAGCGAGTGGAAAGTCTATTTACCGGACGGCATTTCTCCAAAATCCAGGCGAGTGGCAATTGCCAAGAGCCGGGAATCCTGAAAAGCGCCCGTCAGTCCCAAGAACACGCACCGAGACGGTGCTGTCACTCGCAGGCGGGACGCCCGCGCTACCCTTCGCGGCCTTCGCGTTCTTCGCGCGAAACCTTCCCGTCTCAACATTCTAACGATTCAACGCTTACTCCTCAACCTCGACAGGCATGCCCACCCAAACAAGCTGGCTCAAATATTCCGCGTCCCAGTTTGCCAATCGAAAGCAGCCGTGGGATTCAGTGCGGCCGACCTGCTGAGCGTTGGGTGTGCCGTGCATGCCGTAGCCGGGTTTGTCCAGGCCCATCCATGCCACGCCCACCGGATTTTTCGGACCAGGCGGCAATATGACCTTATGGCCAATCTTCTGCAGTTCGGCCGATTCCGGAAACAGTTCCGGGTCCACGGTGTAGTTCGGGTTCTGGATGATGACGACGACGTGCAATTGGCCCACGGGCCGTTTCTCGACTTTTTGAGCAATGCTGCACGGAAAATGCAGGAGCATATTCGTGTCTTGATCGAACGCTTCAAGATAACGATCGGATAAATGAATCACCACGAAAGCGGCTTTGCCGTCGGGGTTGGGATAGGTAACGTTCGGAATTTGCAGCACCGTGCCGGCGGAAATATTGTCAAAGTTCACGTTGGGATTAAGGTTGCGAATCAGGGTTGGACTCGAATGTGACCTTTCGCCGAGCAATTCCAATTCGGTTTCGTAGGCGAGGGAGGTTTGCTGGGACTTGGCGACCCACGTATCGCCAAGCGGTTGCAGGCTATCCAGGTCGTTGGTGGTGACGGTATAGGACGTTAAGATGGGGGCACTGAGCGTAAGGTTGGATTTGGTTTCATCGTCCAAAGTGCCGGTGACCGGAAGATTTTCCGTTTCCTGAAAGACGGAGATGGCCTCGCGCGTTTGGGAGCCCAGGTTGCCGTCGATCGAACCCGGAGAAATGGCGCGCCTGGCCAGAGCGACTTGCGCCTCCAGCACGTCGTGGACCGGGCGCGGAAAATCCGATGGCGCCTGCTGTGAAATGACCGGAGATCCTGGCTCCGGCGATGGCGAAGGTGATAGTGCTGGCCGCGATATGGGAACCAATGCCTCGGCCGGCAGGCTCACGTTCCCGTTCGTGTCGGGCTGCGGCGCAAATGCTCGTGCCGGATGTTCATGACGCCAAAAGAAATAGATCCCACACCCGATAAGGACGACGAAGACCAAGCGGCCGAGCACCCCGCCTTCCTGCCGACGCGGCGATCTAGATGGTTTTTTGGACTTCGCTTTTCTGGCCACAAGTGAGTTCTAATTATACCGGCCTAGTTTTAGGTTTTTGAACGCCCCGTTGCAAGTGGAATGAACGCAGAGCGTGTTGCGTGGCACGTAATGCGTCAAGTATGGATGGGCCCAAACAACAGGTTATGGTAGACCCTCCGGACTTCGGCAATTAACTTTGAGTTTTGAAATGCCTTGCCGTCGAGCGAACTCACTTCGACGACGCCCCGCGATGAAATCGAGAGAAACAATCCATCCGCCTGCATCATGTCTTTGGGCCGAATGTTCTTCTCCCGGACTGGAATTTTGAGCCGGGCAGCAATTTCAAATACCACCACGCGGGTCACACCCGGCAGTATTCCGGCAGCCAGGGGTGGCGTGTAAACAGCGCCACGCTTGACCCAAAAGACATTGCTGCTCGTGCCTTCGGCCACAAAACCGTCCGTGTTCAAAAGCAACGCTTCGTCGGCGCCCGCCTTATTCGCTTCAGCCCGCGCAAGCACTTGAGGCAGTTTATTGCACGTCTTGAAACGGACGAGCGGATCGTTAGCCGCAATGCGAACAGAAGAGGTGATGAGTTTCCATTGCGGCGGATTTTCCTGCTTAGGTGCCGGGCGCAAAGACATCGCGAGTGTTGGCACGGGCGCGTTTTCTGGCCCGTAACCAGGCAACCCGACACCGCGCGAGAGCGAAAGGCGCAGCAGGGAGTCAGGCATCTTATTTCGCGCAATGAGTTCATCAGCGAATGCTCGGAGGCGGCGCGGGGAAAACGGCAGTTTAATCTTTAGAAATTCCGCCCCGGACCGCAGGCGTTCGATATGCTCGCGCCAGCGAAATGGTCTGCCATTGAAGATGCGAATGGCCTCAAACAAACCGTCGCCATAGAGAAAACCACGGTCAAAAACAGAAATGACCGCCCTTTCTTCGGGCACAAATTTGCCATTCAGGAAAACAAGCACGCTCCTTTTTAATGAAAACCAGCACTGTAAGAAATAAATTTCGATACACGTGTAGCCCGGATTTTTTGGTGCTGCCTCTTTCCACGAACCCAAGGACATTCTCGCTCGAATGATTCTCCCACCCCGGCCCTCTCCCCAAGGAGAGGGAGAATTGTCGCCAGACGATTCGACAGGCTGAACGACAAAGAACATCTGCCGGCTAAGCCGTGAATTTCAGCACCGTGCGCTATGCGGCTTGACATTGGAAACAAATGGCTCAAGTTCTTCTCTATGAAGACTTCCAATCTTCGATTTTTCGTCTTTGGCATCCTCGCGCTTAGCTTCAATCGCGCCGTCGCGGCCTCCCCGGCTCCGCCGCGCGTCACGGTTGAATTGCGCGACGGTTCGCGCATTGTCGGTGAAAGCGTTGACAAGAAGCTGCACTTCAATTCCCCGCTGTTGGGAGAACTGGCTTTGCCAATTCAGGATATCCGGTCGGTGGATTGCCTGGCTACTAATTCCATTAAATTGACCACGACCATCGGCGATGTCCTGTCCGTAGAATTTACATATTCGAATTTGGCGATTAAAACCAGTTTCGGCAAAGTCGACCTCCTCGTGAATTCAATCGTCAAAATCTCGGTTGCGGACGCGGTTCCCGGCTTAAATGTGCCCGGATTGGTCGCGCTATGGCCGGGGAACGACCGTGGCAAAGACATCGCCGGCGGGCATGACGCTTCCGTTTCGGCGGGTGTGACTTATGTCGATGCCAAAACTGGACCCGGTTTTTATTTTGATGGCGGTGCGAATCAAATATCGGTGCCAACCAGCCCAGACCTTAATTTCGGCGCCGGACAGGATTTTTCAATCGAGGCATTGGTCGAGGTGGCCCCGCCGCCGCCTGAAATGAGAGACGACATCCTGACCATCGTGGATAAAAGGGAAACTCCCGACAGCATCCGGTGCCTCGGTTACATCCTGGCGATTTGGCACGGACAAATCAGCTTTAGAATGTCAGACGACATCAACGCGAATGGAACCTATTGAACGGTCCTGACTTGCTCGACGGCAGGTTCCATCAGGTCGCCGTCACAGTAATCCGCCATTCGAGCGACGGCGGCAAACTGTATGCAGATGGCAGTCCGGTTGCAACATTTGATCCCACAAGTCAAGCGGGCGACTTGTCCAATGACCAGCCATTGCTCATTGGAAAGCATTCATGCGCCAGCTATTACTCATTTTTCCGGGGTTTGATTGACCACGTCGCCATCTACAACCGCGCTCTCTCAGATAACGAAATCAAATCACTTTGTCCAGCGGACACCACCGGCGTGCAACTTCCGGCCGACCACACCATGCAAGTGCATATGCCGGGCGTTCAACCCATGTACAATGGCATTTACGATTATCCCGATTCCCAGGGACGCCCGACCCGAATTTTCCGGGGAATCCCATAACTGGACCTTACCCGGCCGGGAATCGACCAGCGAGGGTTTGAGAGCTCAGTTCACCGCCCGAATTTCATTTCAACTGGCTACCGCACTTTTGTTAACATCCATTCATGCAGAAATCGCCGGCCGAAAGCCAGGTCCCGCTGGTCGTGGATTTGGACGGCACACTCATCAAAACGGATTTACTCTGGGAAACACTGGCGCGGCGCCTTCGGCGAAATCCATTTGCCTTGTTTCCGGTGTTGTTCTGGTGGACGCGCGGGCGCGCGTATTTGAAACGACAATTGGCCCGGCGCGTTCGACTGGATCCGGCTGAATTGCCCGTCAGCGAAAAATTCCTCGCCTGGCTCCGGGAACAAAAAGCTTCCGGGCGAAAGCTGGTCCTCGCCACGGCCTCCGATGCCGAAGTGGTCCGGCCCGTGGCGGATTACTTTGAAATATTTGATGAGGTCCTGGCCAGCGATGGACGCGCCAATTTGCGCGGGCCGAATAAATTGAAGGCCCTGGTTGAAAAATTCGGAGAACGGGGGTTCGATTACGCCGGCAATTCATCGGTTGACCTGGCGGTGTGGCCCGGCGCGCGCAACGCGATCGTGGTCAATGCCAGCCCGGCCGTGCAAAGAAAGGCCGCCGAAACGACGAACATAGTCGCGACATTTCATGAAACGAATTCATCGTTCGCCATTCTAAAAAGCTTTTTGAACGAATTGTTCGTCCGAAGCGGTTATTTAATCGCGATCCTCGCCGGGCTTTTGCTGGCCGCAACGTTTCCCAGGGTTGACTTTGCCGGAGGCGCGTGGATTGCCCCCGGACTCCTGATTTTCGCGGCGCGCAACAAAATGGGCGGTGATGCCTTTCGCGTTGGTTACCTTGCAGGTCTTGCGTTTTGGCTGGTCTCGCTATATTGGCTCCTGGATATTCCGTATACCTGGCATGCGATCCCGCTCGGCCCCGGCGCGGGTTGGCTGGCCTTGTGCGCTGTCCTCGGATTATTTACTGGCGCCTGGACATGGGCGATTTCCGTGTTTCCGCAGCGGCTGACTGAATTTTGGGCCGGGCGTTTCCTGTGGGCTTTCGGCGGTGCAGCCGCCTGGGTGGCGCTCGAAATGATTCGGGCGCGTTTTTTGGGGGGATTTCCATGGAATTTTCTTGGCGCGTCCCAGTTCAAAATGGTTCCCCTGCTCCAAATCGCCTCGGTCACGGGCATCTATGGCGTTTCTTTTTTGGTCGTTTGGGTTTCGCTCTCACTCTGTTCCGCCGTGCGGATGATTGCGGTCAAACCGCAGTCCCGTTTCGCGTGGCAACCGGAATTCTTTCCGCCTTTTTTGGTTGTGGCCATTCTGTTTGCAGCCGGCGAAATTAAACAAATCCAGCATTCCCCGGTTGCCACAACGTTGCGGATCGCGCTGGTCCAGCCGTCCATCCCGCAGAACCTGATTTGGGACGAAAATGCCAATGCCACGCGTTTTCAACAATTGCTCCAACTTTCGGAAACCGCCCTCAGAAGTTCCAACAAGGTAGACCTGCTTGTCTGGCCCGAATCCGCAGTCCCCGATCTCAACGAAACCACTTATCCCGCCATTACCAATCTGGCCCATGAGCGCCATGTCTGGATCATTTTTAACTCAGACGACGCGGTGCCACGGCCAAACGCAACCAACGAATACGACAATGACTATTTTAATGCGGCTTTTTTAGTCAGACCCGACGGCGTTCTGCGTTTTAACAATATTTATCATAAACAAAAGCTCGTCATATTTGGCGAATACGTGCCGCTGGCCTGGTTGCCTTTCATGAAGTGGCTTACACCGGTGACCGGCAGTTTCGCAGCAGGCACGAAACCCGCGCAATTTGACCTGGAGAATCTGAATGTCACCGCGTCACCATTGATTTGTTATGAAGACATGTTTCCGCAAGTGGCGCGCAAGGCCGCGGCGGGCGGCGCGGATTTTCTGATCAACCTGACCAATGACGGCTGGTTCGGCGAAAGCGCGGAACAGTGGCAGCACGAAGTCAGCTCGATTGCGCGTGCCATCGAGAACGGGATTCCGCTGGTCCGATGCTGTAACAACGGCGTTACGTGCTGGATCGATGCCGATGGCCGGGAACGGGAAATTTTTCATGACGTCGACGGCGCCGTTTACGGGCCGGGATTGATGGTTTTTGACCTGCCATTGCAAGAACACGGGTCCACGTTTTACACGCGCCACGGCGATTGGTTTGGATGGGCGTGCGTGGGGATTGCGGTGGTCCTGGTATTGGCGGGAGCGGGCCGACGCGGAAAGAGCGTGAGAGCGTGAAACTGGGAGACCGTGAGATGGCTAGGCTCCGACGCCTGCACGGGCGCTGCCTCGGCTGCCATTTGCCACTGCAGGAGTGCCTGCCTTTTTAGGCTGATTCGGCGCGATGGTCTGGCCGCCCCACGGGCATAAACCGTTTGCATGAAGAGGACAGGTGCTCCGGGCCTCGGGATTTTTGGGAGTGGCGGTTTCGGAGTTAAGGGCCAATTTTCGCCACTGGCCCGGGCTGGCGCCGTACCGCTTTTTAAAGCAGGTGTTAAAAAGCCCCAGGTGATTGAAGCCGCATTGCTCGGCGACATTGATGACCTTTTCACGCGGGTTTCGCAGGAGGGACACGGCTTTCAAAAGGCGTATCTCCATCCGCAGCGCCGTGATAGACAAGCCAAAGTGCTGATGAAACAAGCGATTCAAGTGCCTGCGGCTGCAACTGAAGCGCATCGCCAACTCATCCACTGAAAGCTTTAACAGCTCGTTGGATGACAGCTTCTCGAAAACCTGGATCATATGGTCTTCGGACCATCGCATACCGCTTCGCTGTGTATGAACGTTTTTAAATTCATCCGCCAGAATGGCCGATACAATCCGCAGCAACTGGCTGCGCTGTTGGAGCCGCGCCTGAGTATAGGCAATCTCCAGCAGCGGCTGGCATTCCACCGCGACGGGGCCGGCTGGGGAAAAAATTCGCCCAGCCCTGAAGTTGTTCATCACGTTGTGGAGCAAAGCGATTTCGTTGCTGGAAAACAGAGGAAACAAATGCTCAAAGAGCACAGAAAAGGTGGCAAAAACAGATTCGCTCTTATCGTCACCGTGCAGCCGTCCCACGGAGTGCTTGTTAAAAACCAGGACGTTGCCCGGCAACAGGCGGTGCGTCGCGTTGGGAAAGATGTATTTGGCGGCGCCGCCCTTCAAAAAGACAAAAGTAAATTCGTCTTCGGTGCGGGATTCGTTCGCCCAGGCTTCTGAAGGCTGCAAGCGAACCAACCGCAATTTGAGATGGTCGTCCCCAAGCATAATTTATATTGTCACATTCTCGGTTGTACGAGCCGGTCACTGCATCATTGACTTGCGGTCCGCGGCCTGCCTTCAAGGGCGCGACGCCCGCAAATCAGCATTTTTACGCGTTTCAGACGTCATCATGCATGTTTAGGCCAAATAAAGCCATAAAAAATGCACGTTTTACCGGGGTGCCGATATGCGTGAACTAACGTCCCTCTGAAAACGCTTAAAGCCGGCAATATCCCTTATTCGCCGACTTCTTCCAATAATTTATCCATTGCGTCTTTGACGTCAAGCAAACTCGCAGGTTTGGGGATCAGGGAGTCTATGCAGGTTTTGTCCTGGGGAGGGTTGCCGGTGAACATGACAATGATTGTGGAAGGAGAACGCATTTTGATCACGTGCGCCAATTCAGCGCCGGTCATTCCGGACATCGAGTTATCCGTCAAAATCAAATCGTGCGTTTTGGGGTCAAACCGCGACAATGCTTCTTCGGCGCTGCGCGCCGTGTCTACGACATAGCCGACATTATCAAAAAACCATTTCGTTAAAACCCGAATGTCGTCATTGTCATCCACAAGCAGCATGGTTCTAATCCGAGGTGTCGCTTTTCTTTCCACAGACAAATTTTTTAAAAATTGTTAATCAATTTACAACTCTACCGCCGATGCGCTCCGCGCCACGACAAGCTTGATTGATCCGATGCCCCTTACATTTCAAATACAATTCCACTCCGAGCTTGCAACCTTCCGAGCACCCGCACCGTCAATTTACTTAACTCGATATAAAGTATAAAGAGTATCAAAAAAAGAACTGGTTTTGTCCATGCTTAATCAGGACAACCAGTAGCACTAAAAGGACATGTACTCTCGGATCATACCATAGGTAGAGGTTTTGACTTTCCAAGACTAGTCAAAGGGATGTCGCGTAGCGACAGTTGGTTGGCAAGCGCTTTCGCTGCCTCTTTACGCACCCAAAACTTGGTATGGCCGGTGAGGCGCTGAAGATGTGTTCGTACCTCCTCGGCCTTCAGCTTTCGAAGAGCAATTACGCCATGGCCATTGGGGCGCGCATCCTCGTCCATTTCATCCGCGACCCGTCACAAATTACGTGAAGTTTAGAGCAACGCTTTTCCAACAAGCGCCGATTCCTCCCGCGCCTTCCAATGAATCCGACAAGTCAAGGCCGCGAGTATAGGTCACCAGCACGTTATTATTGGAATCCCTCTCCTGAATCGGCAGGTGCCCGTCGTAAATGTAGTGAACCTCATTGGTTTCCGCACATGCGTCCCCGCTCCACTTATATTCCCGGACGATTCTTCGCCTGCCCAGTCCGTCATAGGCAAAATCGCTGCGCCATTGGCTCGGCACGAAGACGTTCGTTAATTGGTTTTCCGTGTTGTAAAGAAAGGGTGGAAGATTCCCAGCCGCAAATTCCAAATCGCCGTAGGCTCGCACGGCTTCCCCGCCCACAGCGGCTCCGGCGCCCAGCGAGCGCAAAGCAAGCAAAAACAGTAGCGCGATGAACAGAAATTTTTTCAACGTCGGCACCTTTTTGACACAAATCCCTATCGCTGCCAATCTTAAACTGCCATTGGCTACGACGGTCATAACCAGACACTCCGTGTCTGGCTACTCTCCGGTTGTGCCGTTGGCACGAGGCTGCAGGCCAAGCCGCTCGCAACAAGAGCAGTTTCATGTTTTGGGCGCCGCCCTACCATCGCGAGGTTTATGAGCAGCCCAGGCTTTCGCCGCAATTGAGGCATTTGTAGCAGGCGCCGTTGCGGACGGCTACGTGGCCGCAGTTGGGGCACGTAGGAGCGTCCTGCTGGTTGGTAATCATCGCGGTCAGGTCTACCGCGCGGCGGCTGTGGCTGATTCCATGGCCGTTGCCGTTACCGTTACCTTTGGCTTCGATGATTTCCGTGTCTTCGGCAATGGGCAGCTCAGGAACCGGCCGGTCTATTTTTTTTTTGACCTCTTCGAGGAGGCCGGGCATTGCCAGTTCGGGTTGCGCGCGATTGGGCGCGGCCACCGTTTCCCGGTAGCCGGGTATGAACTGAAGCGCAAGCCAGCGGAATACGTAGTCAATGATGGAGGATGCATTCCGGATTTCAGGATTTTTAGTAAAGCCGCTGGGCTCGAACCGCTGGTGGGCGAACTTTCTCAACAGCGTTTCTAGAGGCACACCGTATTGCAACGACATGCTGGTGAGCGTGCCGATCGTATCCATCAATCCGCCGATCGTGGAACCTTCCTTCGCCATGGTAATGAACAATTCACCCGGCTGGCCGTCGTCATAAAGACCGACGGTCAAATAACCTTCATGTCCGGCAATATCAAACTTGTGGGTGATGGCCGGGCGCGTCTCGGACAACCGGCGGCGAATGGGCCGGCCCGCATCCGAGCGAAGTTTCACGACTTCATTTTCCAATTCTTTGATTCGATTTTCGAGCGTCGCCGCCTGAGGCGCGGCATTCTTCTCGCAGCCTTCATTTGTCTTTTTGGTGTTCAGCGGCTGCGACCGTTTCGAACCGTCGCGATAAATGGCCACGCATTTAAGCCCCATTTTCCAGGCCTGAACGTAGGTGTCGCGGATTTCTTCGACGGTGCTTTCTTTAGGCATGTTGACGGTCTTGGAAATAGCGCCGCTGATGAACGGCTGGGCGGCAGCCATCATTTTGAGATGGGCCAAATAATGAATGCTCCGCTTGCCGCGATGCGGCTTGAACGCGCAGTCAAACACCGCCAAATGTTCCGGCTTAAGGCCGCTGGAAACGGTTTTGCCGCCTTCTTCGACGTCTTCAATCGTATCGAATTTCTCGATATGTCCGATGATGTTTTCAATTTGGCTTGCGCCGTAGCCCAGGCGCTGCAACGCCTGCGGGACCCCGCGATTGACAATCTTCAACATGCCGCCGCCCGCGAGCAGCTTATATTTTACCAGCGCGATATCCGGTTCAACTCCGGTCGTATCGCAATCCATCAAAAAGGCAATCGTGCCTGTGGGCGCCAGCACGGTAACCTGCGCATTGCGATAGCCCACCTGCCGGCCGCGAACCAGGGCGCGGTCCCAGCAATGGCGGGCTTCGTCCTTCAAATAGCCAAATTCTGCGCTGGGATGAATCTCCTCGACGGCGTCGCGGTGCAATTGAATGACACCGAGCGTTGATTCCACATTATCTTTAGCGGGAGGACGGTTCACATGTGCGCAACGCGCATCCCGGTAACCCGGGAATGCGCCGACGTTTGCCGCGATCTCGGCGCTCTGCTCGTAGGCGTGGCCGGTCATGATGGACGTGATGGCGCCGGCCAGCGCGCGCCCTTCATCGCTGTCATAAGACAGGCCGTAGCTCATGATGAGCGAGCCGAGGTTGGCATAACCCAGGCCCAGCGTGCGATAGATGTGGGAATTTTCCGCAATGTCCTTGGTCGGATAGCTTGCATTGTCCACGAGAATCTCCTGCGCGGTAATATAAATGCGCACGGCAGCCTTGAACCGTTCAATATCAAATTTGCCGTCCTCGCGCTTGAACTTCATCAGGTTCAACGACGCCAGGTTGCAGGCGGTATTATTAATGAAAACATATTCGCTGCACGGATTGGTGGAATGAATCGCCTCCGTGCCCTTGCAGGTGTGCCATTTTTGAATGGCGCCGTCGTATTGCATTCCCGGGTCGCCGCAAATCCAGGTTCCTTCAGCAACCTTCATCAGCAATTTCGCCGCGTCTTTCTTTTCAAGCGGCTTGCTGGTTGTCACAGAGCGCGTCCACCATTCTTTGCCCGCTAGCGCGGCGTTCATGAATTCGTCGCTCACACGAACGGAAAGATTTTCGTTTTGATACATGACGCTGCCGTAAGCGTCGCCGTTGTAGGAGCCGTCGTAACCCTGCTCAATGAGCGCCCACGCTTTCCTTTCTTCCTTTGGCTTGGCGTCAATGAATTCCTCGATGTCACCGTGCCAGTCGCGCAGCGTATTCATCTTGGCCGCGCGCCGGGTCTTGCCGCCGGATTTTACGACGTTGGCCACCTGGTCATAGACCTTCAAAAAGCTCATCGGACCGCTGGGACGGCCGCCACCGCTTAGTTTCTCCTTGCTTGAACGCAACGGCGACAAATCGGTGCCCGTACCCGAGCCGAACTTGAAGAGCATCGCTTCACTGGAGGCCAGGCGCATGATGTCTTCCATGTTGTCCTCGACACTTTGGATAAAGCACGCGCTGCACTGCGGATATTCATATTGCGTTTCGGCGCGTTCCGCCGCGCCGATTTTTCGGTTATAAAACCAATTGCCTTTGCCGGAGGCTTTTCCGATCCCGTACTGGTGGAACAATCCGACATTGAACCACACTGGCGAATTGAACGCGCCATATTGGTTGAGGCACAGCCAAGTCAATTCATCGTAGAATACCTCGCCATCGGCCTTGCTGAAATAACCGTCGGCGATGCCCCAGTCGGCTATCGTGCGCGCGATGCGATGGACGAGCTGGCGCACGGAGGTTTCGCGCTCGGAAGTATTTTGTTCGCCGTAAAAATATTTTGAAACAACGACCTTGGTGGCCAGCACCGACCACGATTTGGGCATCTCGACGTTTTCCTGTTTGAAAATGACTTTGCCCGCGTCATCGGTGATCTCAGCCGTACGGCGGTCCCACTCGACCTGGTCAAACGGTTTCACCCGGGCGTCGCTAAACACCCGTTCGATGGGCAAATGTTTTTTTGCTGCCTTGCCATTTTTTACCCGACTGCCCGAAACGGTCGCCGGACGGCGACGGCTGGTGGTTGAAACCGACGGCAAAACTTCCTCGCGTGCGTCAATCATAATTCACTCCAATTTGTACTTTAGGCGTTGTTGTCCGGCGATTCAAGAGATCCAAATCCGACGGACATCAATGTCCAATTTTTTATGAAAACCAATCAAACTGACCCAATTTTAGCCCCAATTAGTTGGGGAACGGCGACCATCATACCACTACAGCTTGTGCTTTCAAGAAAAATTTTCAAAAAAGTTACAAATAGGATATTCCCACCCCAAAACGCCAAAATCTCCGCTTGGTTATTAGAAAAATTGTAGTTGTTCACAAGTGAGGGTTCGTTAGAAGGTTAATAGGTTAAAACGTTGAAACGGCGAAACGAATCGCAATTTTTTCGGGAATGGCACAAAGGCGACGTATGGGTCGGATTCTGTCCCACTCCGATCCATTGGTAAAAATCCGGAACCTGAAAAACAAATTCCTCATCTCCTTTTTCGTCTTTCGTTTTTCCTCTTAAATTGGCCTGGTCTTTCCATCTTACGCCTCGCTCGTACCGGTTCAACGGTCTTCGGCCTGGCTTTGGCCGCCAACACAATGGGACATCCTTCGTAGCCGAATGCCTTGCGCATTTCTCCCGCGAGATATTTTTTGTACGGTTCGGAGAATAATTCATCGCGATTTACGAAAAGCAAAAACGTGGGCGGGGCCTGGCGCACTTGCGTGGCGTAAAAAAATTTCAGGCGATGCCCCGCCGCGCTCACCGGCTGGCGGCGTTCCACGGCATCGTGCAAGGTCCGGTTCAGGATCGCAGTCGGAATCTTTTGCTGCAATTGCGATGCGACGTAGCGCACCGCTTCGAGCAATCGATCCAAATGAAAACCCGATGTTGCGGATGTGAAAATGACCGGCGCGTAATCGAGAAAAAATAATTTCTCCTGGACCCACGCGCCAAACTCCATGAGAGTCGTCTGGTCTCTCCTCTGACCTTCACGCCGCTGCTTATTCTCGCGCCGCACAATCTCCTCCTGACGCGCTTTGAGGACCTGCTCTTCGAACAAGTCCCACTTGTTGACGACTACGATGCAGGCTTTCCGATTATCGACGATGCGATCGGCGATTTTTTTGTCCTGTTCGGTAATCCCGGCCTCGGCATCCAGAACGAATACAACAATGTCGCTGCGCGCAATTGAATCCTCCGAGCGCATCACACTGAAAAACTCGATTGAATCGTCAACCCGGCGTGCCTTGCGAATACCGGCTGTATCAATCAATACATATTGCTGCCGGACGCCGTCAGTGACGACCTCAAATGGTACGGCCACCGCGTCGCGGGTCGTTCCCGGAATGGGCGAAACGATGACGCGTGATGATTTCGTGAGCGCGTTGATGATGGAGGACTTGCCCACATTTGGACGTCCGACGATGGCAAGTTTTAGCGGTGATGTGGAAGGCTCTGCCGATTCGTTGTCAACGTCCGGTTGCGATGAGGATTCATCGGAGGCTGCTGGCATCGGTAACAGGGCCGTTGCTGCATCCATCAATTGCCCGATTCCCTCGCCATGAATGGCGCTGACAGGAAAGACCTTGTCGAAGCCAAGTTCAGAAAACTCAAATGATCCCTTTTCCGCGCGTTCAGAATCCACCTTATTGACCGCGACCAGGACAGGCTTTCGGCTCCGATGCAGTTTCGCGGCCACTTCTTTGTCCAGGGGCACAACACCCTCTTGCACATTTACGACCAGAACGACGCATGCCGCGGATTCAATCGCTATTTCAACCTGCTCCAGCGCCGCGCGGGCGATGACATCGTCCGCCTTTTCACGACGCAAGAGCCCGATGCCGCCGGTGTCTACGAGGGTAAACGGCTTGCCGGCCCATTCGACTTCGGCGGTCACGCGATCGCGCGTGACACCCGGCTGATCGTGAACAATCGCAATCCGTTTGCCCGCGATGCGATTGAACAGCGCGGACTTGCCGACATTGGGCCTCCCGACGATGGCGATGAGATTTGACACGATGGGAAGATAAATGGTTTTGTGCTTGGTGAAAGCCAAATTGGCTTGATTTCCTCTTCTGCAGGCAAACTTTACGGAACCAAGTCTCCCCCCGCAGCGGCATCCGTTACCTGAATCGGGTCATTAACTTTTTCCTTTTTCCTTTTTCCTTTTTCTTTTTTAATTGCTACGCTGTCTTCATGTCGAAATCCGCATTGGGACGCGGTCTCGGCGCGCTGCTCGGAGGCCCTCTGACTCCGCCTGCGCCTGCAGCGTCCCCCACTCAGCCCGCCGCTGCCCCCGCAGTAGTCGATTCGCGCGAGCGCGTGCAAAAGGTGCCATTGGACAAAATCCGTCCTTCGGCGTTCCAGCCGCGCAAACAGTTTTCCGACGAATCACTCCGTGAGCTGGCGGATTCGATTCGTGAACAGGGCATCGTTCAGCCGCTCATCGTTCGGCCGCGCGGAGATTTTTTCGAATTAATCGCGGGTGAACGCCGCTGGCGCGCCGCACAACTCCTGAAACTGGGCGAAGTCCCGGTAATTGCGCGCGAGGCGGACGACCGGACCGTCCTGGAACTGGCGCTAATCGAAAATCTCCAGCGCGAAAACCTGAACCCCATTGAAGAAGCGCTGGGCTATTCGCAACTCTCCAATCAATTCGATCTGACGCAGGAGGAAATTTCGGCCAAAGTCGGCAAGAGCCGCGCGGTGGTGGCCAATGCGCTACGCCTGTTGAAACTGCCGGCGACCATCCAGGATTTTGTCCGCCAGGGGCAAATATCCACCGGCCACGCCAAGGTGATCCTCGGACTCGCTGACGAAAAAAGCCAAACAATTGCCGCCCAACGCGTCGTCCAGGAATCGCTCAACGTCCGGCAAACAGAAGGCCTGGTTTCCAAACTGTTATTGCCGCGCGATAAAGATCCATTAAGCAAGGCTGCAACGACGGCCGCTCCTGCCGGCGACCCCCATGTGATGGATTTGGAAGGGCAATTGCGCGACATGTTCGCCACAAAAGTGAAGTTGAATTATGCCCAAGGAAAGGGATCGCTGGAGATTTCATTTTTCAGCGACGCGGAGCTGGAGCGCATTCTGCAAGTTCTTGGAATTTCACGAAGTTAAGACATGATACTAGAAGTGGTCAAATACGGCAGCCCGATATTGCGTCAAAAGGGCGAACGCATCGACAAACTCACACCGGAAATCAAGAAATTGATTGACGATATGTTCGAAACCATGCACGACCGGCATGGGGTGGGACTGGCGGCGCAACAAATCGGCAAGGCCTTGCAATTGACCGTCATCGATGTGCGCGACGCCAAAGACCGACCGTCCACGCTCGAACTGGACGGCAAATCCGCTGACGCGGACGTCCTCATGCCGTTGGTCCTGATCAACCCGGAAATCAGACCCTGCGGCGATACAATCCCGGGGGCCGAAGGTTGTCTTAGTTTTCCCGAGGTTTTTGGGGAGATTCCCCGTCCTGAATTTGTCGAAGTCAAGGCGTTGAATGCGGATTTCAAACCCATCGAATTTCGCGCCGGCGGCTTGTTGTCACGCGCGGTGCAACACGAGGTAGATCACCTGAACGGGATTTTGTTCATTGATCGCATGGACAAAAAAACGAAGGACGAATTGCGCGACGAATTGGACAAACTTCAGGCGGAGACGAAGGCGGAGGCACAGGAAAAAGCGTTGAAGCGTTGAAACTTGGACGCTTCATATCGTAACGCGCACACGCCAGACGCGCGCCGCCCAAATTATCCCAATTCGCAGATCTAAAATTCTTTTGCCCTTTTTCTCTTTTTCCTTTTCCATTTTTATTCTTCAATCATTCTGTGAAGCGTGCCCTGAAGCTTACATTCGCCGTGGTCCTGGCCATTGGTCTGGCCACGTCATTTCGTCTTTGGGCGCATAATAAAGCGGAGACAGTTTTCATTCCGTTTGCGCCGCCAATGCCTCGCGCAGTCGATATGCCAATGCCCGAAATTCTCAGGCGGCTGACCTCAATCCTCCAGGCGAAAGCGCCGCGAGTTCTGACAGGGCTGCAACCGGGCCTTTCAGTCCAGGCAATTGGAAAACTGGAACGGCAATACACCGTCCATCTGCCGAGCGACATCAAAGCTATTTACCAGTGGCACGATGGTGCGCGTTACGGGGCAACGGATCCCGGCGACAATTTTATCCCGCTCCATCGATTTGTTCCTTTGGAGGAGATGCTTAAAAGAGAGGCGACACGGGCAAATCGTCCGGCGGCGTGGTTTCGAGACACGGTTGCCCGGACAGTTTTCGGATATCGGGACAGATGGTTTTGCCTGCTTGATGACGGCGGCGGGAACGGCTGCTTTTTTGACCTCACGCGCAAACCGTCGCAGGGCGCAATTTTCTGCACGTTCACCGAGGAGAACAAACTTACCTACTTTCCCTCACCGAAGAACCTGATGGCCGGCATCACAACGTGCTATGCACAAGGCGCCTATCACGTCAAAATCGCGAGGTCCCGCCTCGAGTTCGAAGAGAACGTCGGGCAGTCCATGACGATTTGGAAGGAATTTGGCGTGAGTATTGAGCAGTAAGGATGTTTTAAAATTTTGAAAGGCAATTTGTCCGTGCATTTTGAACGCTCTCTACATTAAATTAGTCCTAACGCAAGATCCGTCATGCAAAGGCCATTGGATAAATCCAGCCGTGATCGGGGCGCGCGCATTGGTGCCCCAGTCCGCCGCCAATGCCAGCTCCTACCCTTGAAAGCCCCATGAACCATTCCCACGCCGGCGCTCTCCAGTCCTTTGCACGAAATTTGCAATGGCTGCTGACGTTGCGGCTGGCAGTGCAATTGGCGACAGTATGGTTTTTCTCGTGGGGCGTAGTCATTCTTGCGCTCAGGATTTTTGGGATTCAAAAATCAGCGCGCCCCATTCACAAAAATCCGCGCCAGTTACGACCGGATTAATGCCTGCGGTGGAATTGTCATGTCGGCCGACGACAATGGCCACGCTCATCTTGCGAATTTTACTCGACCCTCGCGCGCTGGATCGCCGGCAAACATGAGCCGCTTCCGGACGAGATGTTGCTCACCCAGGAAATTCGCGACGGCGATTGCTTTGTGGATTTGCACCTGGACCCGGGCCGGAAGGCTGACCCGTTTGCGAATTTGCCGCGCGTCGCCATCTTGCACGGATTGCCGGACGCCGCTTCGGCAAAAGAAACAGTGTCATTGGAATGGAAACGTGCCGACCTCCTCGAAGCAGATATCCCAATCGAAGGGCGTGAAACTGTTTTGAACACGGTCGAAATCGCCGGGCAACAACCTGTTACCTTGCCGCCTGTTTGCCTGCCCTATTCTCCCGAATTTGCCCCGGATGAACCCGGACGCGGAGCCGCGGCTCTCGCGCAAATCGCCATGACTACCGGCGGCAAAGAACGCGTTGAAATTCCAAAAATCTGGAGCGAACTGCCCGTTCGCTCCCGCTACGTCACCCTCGCCCCATGGCTGCTGGTCGTGGCCGCATTCCTGTTCCTGCTCGAAATCCTTGAACGCCGCTCCGGCTGGCTCTCAAAATTGGCAGGGTCTAAAATCGCGGCCCGGGCCCAAAGCAAACCCGTCGAACCCGAATCGGAATCTCCGGCATCCGCGCCGAAGACGCCACAGCCTCATGCGAATAAATCCAAATCTCCGGCTCCGGTTCCCGCCATGGCAAAAACTCCGAAAACCAAACCAGTCCCGGATAAACCTGAGGACGACAGCTCTACGCTTGGCGCCATGCGCAAGGCCCGCGACCGCGCGCGCTGGAAGGAAAATCGTTGAAATCGTCCAGGTAAAAGAACTTGCCAATTTGCGGAGGAGGGCAGACAATCGCGAAAATCCAGACAGGGACCGGCAACGCTTTACGCAATTAGTAACGACAAAAGGAGACTCACTTTTGCCAATTAAAGTGGAGACAAACCAGCTTGCTGGAGTAAATGGAATAGCATGAGCAACCGAGTCCATGCGGACCCGGCGCCGTCGGCTCGAATTGTTTATGGACAAGGATCCAGAAAGGAAGCGAATTTGGTCAGAAAAAATATATATGAAGAATATTGTCATCCTTCTCACGGGCAGTTCCCTCATTCTTTTCGGCTGCTCCAAATCTAATAATTCCGCGCCCGGGGCGAACAACGCCAACAGCACGGCGGCTTCGAGCGCCAGCAGTGGCGCCGCGGGAGGCGGCCCGGCCGAGTTGAAGTTGAAATGGCTGACCGGCAAGCAATATGACATGCAATTGGACATGAACCAATCCTCGGATATTGATTACCCCGGCCATCCGATTCACCAGGAGCTGAAATTGACGCAGGGTCTCAGTTATTCGCCACTCAAGGATCTCGAAAACGGCGGACACCAGGTGGAACTGAAGTTTAATCGCCAGAACATCGATCTCACCCAAAACGGCAAAGAAATTGTCAGTTACGATTCGACTCAAAAAACGCCGCTTCAGCCGGGCAGCCCGGCGGCGCCGGTGGCGGCGGCCATGGGCGCCATGCTGGACGCTCCACTCGATTACACCTTTGCCCCCGACGGCTCAGTCCAAAAGATTGACGGGATTGATTCCCTGGCAGGCAAAATCACCGCTGCCGTGCCCGACCAGCAGCAACGGGCTTCAATGCAGCAATTATACGATGCGGACACGCTAAAACAGTATGGCGACTTTTCGCACGCGCTGCCCGACCATCCGGTTAATATCGGCGATAGTTGGTCCTCCACCGAGGACATTAATAGCCCCGCCGGCGTTATGACGGTCGATGGCACCTATACTTTCAAAAACCGGGAACAACATGACGACCACAACTGTGTGCATATTCTGGTCAACGGCGACGTCAAGACCAAAAGCGCTACGGCCTCCTCGCTTGGGGCGGTCGTCAAGATCCAGAAAGGGACTATCAACGGCGATGCCTGGTTCGACCCGGACCTGGGGATGTTTGTGGACTCCAAGACCGACCAGGACATGACGCTGGATATTACTACGCGACAAACATCGTTTACCGAGCACATGAAGCAAAACATCGAAATGTCGCTCGTCAGTGTCAATCCATGACTATAGCAAATCGCGCATTTACTTTGATTGAATTGCTCGTGGTGATCGCGATCATCGCGATTCTTGCCGTTTTGTTGTTGCCGGTCCTCTCGCAGGGCAAAGAAAAAGCCCAGCGCGTCCATTGCCTCAACAACGAAAAACAGATCGACGTGGGGTGGCAGATGTATGCCGATGAAGACAATGGCCTTCTCGCCTCCAACGCCTGGGATTTCCGGTCGGGCAGCGTGGCGGAAAGCCCGCCGGGAAACTGGGTGGTCGGCAACGCCAGCCTGGACCTCGACCAGACGGATATTACCAGCGGCACCATTTATACATATATCAAGTCCGTTCCATGCTACCGGTGTCCGTCCGACCAGAGTCTCGTTTTGGGAACCAGCACTCTCACTTTGCGCAGCTATTCGATGAGTTGCTTCATGGGCGGACAACCGGACGATACGACGATCTACAACATCAGGCCAGTGCATCGGCTCAACGAAATAAAAAAGCCCGCGACCTCCCTGACATTCATTGAGGAGGATATTTCGACGATTGATGACGGCCATTTCCTTTATTCCGATACCGTTAATGCGTGGTACAACTTTCCGGCCTGGCGTCATGCCCACGGCGATACCTTGGCCTTTGCCGATGGGCATGAAGAATATTGGAAATGGCGAGGACCGCTGCCAAACCAAAGCGATCTCCGAAACGGGCAGCCAATCACCGACCCCGCCGCCCTTGCGGACATCCAAAGGCTGCAAAAAACGGGAGTGGAAGCCGCGAATTAAATTCGTTGAACAGTGGTTTCTATTTGGGTGTCGCACAGGGTTTTCAAACATGCTCCTTCGCCGAAGCCTCGCCAAAACGCCAAAATTCCTCGCTCCGTACGCCTACATTATTTCTTGAAACGCTCTAACGAACGCGCACTGTGGTACGTTTGCGGCGAACGGCGCTCAAAAGACCCAGTAAGCCGAAGGCGAAAATGGCGAACGTGGAAGGCTCAGGCACAACCGTGAGAAAAAACGTCTCGGTATCGGGTGGAGAAAGGCTAAAGGAAAGCTGTCCATTGGCGGCGTTGACGCCGTAGGCGGTGGAGTCCCCGGCCAGTCCGGTGTGAGCGATAAATTGTGCCGGAGTGGTGGTGCTGTCGAATGTGAACGTCCCTGAATGACCGGCCGCCAGGGCAGTGCCGGAGGTCCCCAGGTATTGGACGGAATTGCCGTCCAAAGTGCTGGTCCAGCCGAGGTTGTTCCCGGGATTGGACGGACTGGCGACATTAAAGCTGCCCGGGACCCAGCCTAACCAATAGCTCTCGACCGACTCGGGGCCGGTGTTATTGAACAGCAGGGTATAATCGTAGACACTACCGGTACCCGCCACGTAGCTGAGACTGGTGGTGACGTTCACATTTTGTGCCTGGCCGGGGAGAGTGGATGCCGCAAAAGCCACGGCGACGGCAAGGGAAAGACCAATTGGGATTAATTTCAGTTTCATAGTCGTAAAAGTATTGTTCGGTTTCGTTGTTGCACAAACTGACACTGTCTGTCCAGCTAAGATGATCAAGCCGGGGAAATGTTCCAAGAGGATGCGGATGAGAATGAGCGGAAATCGACGCACCACTCCCTCACGGGCGGGGCTCTGCCAGGTGGGTATAATCGCAGTTTTCTGGCATCGCTGTTGCTGCAACTTCATCGCATTAAAAGATGAGAACAAAGCAACCAACACTGAGCGACCTGAACCAACTTGGCGTGTTCAGCTTTTTCGTCAACGATATTCGGGAGATTTTGGAGCAAAGCCGCAAAAAGTTCGGCCTCCGGCGTCATGCCGTCGATGATTCCAATCCTCATGGGAACGGCGTTGACCCGGAGAGATGGCGTGTGTCCAACGATACCCTGGAAATTATCAAGGATTTTTTCGTTATTCCGTCGCTGCTCGACGCGACTCCGCGCAATGGCCTGGGCGCTCAAGAGAGCCAGATGGAGGAACACATGACGAAAGTGCGGACCGAGAAGGCGGTCAAATGGTCGAAGTTGTTCGCCGACTGGCCCAAGGCCATGATGGATGCGCTGCCGAAAATCAATAAGTTGCTCGAAGGCCGTAATCGGACTCCGCGCCAGGCGGTCATTTTCTATTATGCCATGCGATATGATATTCAGCGACACGCCATTTCAGACTCGGAGACGGATAAGAATACCGTGCTTTTTTGCGAACGATTCTGGACTGACGAGCCCAAACAGCTTGCGGAAGAACTTCGATACAAATTGGGAAACAATGAGATTACCCCGGAAATTATTGAACTTGCCAGGGGCGAACTGAGGGAACTTCTTCATATGGCACCTTCGGCGACTAAAAGCGTTGAAGGGTTGATGGGTTGAAGAGTGATCGGAACATCGAACGCCCAACAACGAACGCCGGGTGTTGAATTAGACGGCAAGACGCGAAGAGTTTCAAATGAGGAAAACAGGAAAAGACCGGCAATGGCAAACCGAAATGAGGAAGACAGGAAATCAGGAAGAAATCCTGAATTGGCATAATCTCGTTTTCCAAAGCGGTGTCATCTCGATTCACCGGGACACTCCAAGACCTTGCGGCAGTTCGGACGAAATAAGCCCGGGCGATTTTATGTCAGTTTGTCGCCTGTGAGCCGAAAGAGCGTTTTGGGATATTCATTGACTTCGTATTTTTCAAAACGGAGACTTCAGTTAGGGAAATCAATTGAAATGAAAATTCATCGCAGCAGCGCGTCTTCGGAGAGTCAATTTCGCGGTTTTTGGGACGCCGCGTTGTCTTATCAAAAATCAGTGCGATCGGAGCTTTGGCCACCTTACCCGGCAGAAAAAATAAATGCAGAGATTATATCGGGACTTCATTTTTCTGTCTTCCTGCCCGACGACGTTTTGGCCGGTTATTTCTCTCTGGCTCTCTCAGATGAATTGATCTGGGAGGAGAAAGAGCGCGGAAACGCGATTTACATCCATCGCATGTGTGTGAATCCAAATTGCAGAGGGAAGAACCTGGCTGCCGCAATCCTTGCGTGGGCATCCGGGTACGCGACTGACGCCGGGCGAAAATTCGTCAGAATGGATACGTGGGGACACAACCAACGCCTGGTCAATTACTACGTCGCTTGCGGTTTCCAACTCCGCGGAAACCGGCAGCTTGGAATCGTGCCCGGATTATCGCCGCATTATAACAACGCCTATTTGGCGTTGTTTGAGAATCCGGTGGATGCGTCTTCGAGGCGATAATTATTTGTATTCGTCCGATTTGTTCCGTCCTTCCAGGCCGGAGATTAATTGATTTGGACTTGAACCCAGCCCTTCAGGCCAGGCTATCACATTCCGGGCTTTCAGCCGTCACATCCGTTTCAACGCTTCAACGTTATTGGTCAGTGACGGATCGAGCTCGATCGCTTTTTTGAATTGCGCGCCGGCTTCGTTGGTCATGCCTTTTTGGCGCAGGGTCCTGGCATAGTCCCAGTGAAACTTTGCCGAATCAGGTTCGAGTTCCACCGCTTTCTGGTACTGGCCAACGGCATCGTCGAGGCGTCCGCTCTGCGCCAGGCAGGACGCAAGCTGATAATGGATGCCGGCCACGTCCGGCGCAATCTCCATGGCCTTTTGATATTGCGCGATCGATTCGTCACGCCGGCCCACCTTCAAAAGCGCGTTGCCCAGGCCGCAACGGAGGTTTGCGGATTCGGGGGCCAGCTCAACAGCCTTCTGAAACTGTACGATCGCCTCCGGCGCGCGGCCGGTCTGCAAAAGACAATAGCCGTAATTGTTCCGCGCGTCCGCCGAGTCCGGGGCGATTTCCACAGCCTTTTGAAAATAAACGAGAGCGTCAGAGAATCGGCCTTCGCGCATGAAGCAGACGGCGAGACCATAACGCGTCTCGCCGAGGTTGGGGTTGATTTGCAGCGCCTTCTCATACTCGACTATGGCATCGGCATTGCGGCCTTCCGCAAGGAAGGCATTGCCCAGGCCGGCATACGCTCCGGCAAATTCCGGCTCGAGGGCCAGCGCTCTCTGGAAACGTTGGATTGCTGCGTCCGGAAAGCCACGGTTAACCAGAACATTCCCGGCAAAGTAGTTGGCCGTGGTGTACGCATCGAGACCGCCCGAGAATGTTGTGATCACCATGCACGCCGCCAATGCGCACCAACCCAAACGGGCAATGTTGAGAAGAAAATTTCCCCTCCGTTCGCGCGAGGATGACCGCTTGCTCACGCGCGCGGCTCTGAGATTTTCGATTGCGAAAATCCCGATAACCGCCACGAGCATCAACGCGGGTAGAAAATCGAGTTCATATCGCTCGTTGGCCATATTGAAAAGGCAGATGGTCAAAGAGTTCGTGATGAATAACAGCGACGCCGTCGCAATAAACCAGCGCAGCAGGCTGTTGGAGGGGTCGCGCCACACCAACGGCGCCGCCAGCGCCAGCCAGACCGGAGCGTAAATGGTTAACAGGCCTCCGTAATATTGGTCTGTCCCAAAATGGCCCGACGATGTGTTCCAATGCGGCGCGGGCCGCAAAAACGGCAAATGACGGCTCCACTGTGCGGGTTCCCAAAAGTAATATCGGACGTTGAACCAAAAATAATGCAGGCTGAATTGCCCGAGATCCGTCGCGGGCGCGAGCCCGGTTACCTCATAACGACAGCCGTATTCCAATGGGTTGCCGAAACGCTCCGCGTTGTAGATCATCTGACCCGCGCCAATCAATATGAGCGGACCAAGGGCCGCTGCCACCAAGCGGGCCAGTTCCCATAAAGGGAGGCGTCGTGGGAGCGGCGCCGAGCCGGAATGCCAGACCTGGATGACCGGGATGAGCAATATGATCGCCCCAAATAGCAGTGAAGGTCTGGAGGTTATCGCCAATCCATAAGCCAGACTACCCAGGAGCAACCAAAGTGAGCGTCGATTTGGTTGATGAAATGCCGCCCAGATTGCCGCCAGGGCCAGCATGCTGAACGCAAACCCGCCACTCAAGGCGACTTCATAAATCCGGATACCCACCCATTCTGATTCGCGCGCGGCAATCAGCAGGCCGAAAATGAAGATGCCAGCCAGGCCAACCCACATATTGATCCGGGGAAAATATCGCCGCCAGACGCCATATAATAAACATGCACCGGCCAAATAGCCGATTGAGCAGAAGATCAGCGCTGCCCAGGCATCCTGCAGATAATGGCCTGTGAGCGCAAGGTATGGCCAATAAAGCACCAAAGCAGGCGTAACCCCATAGTAGAGATAGAGCTTTCCTTTGTAATAGCTCATATCGCCTACGTCGGCGATATAGGGCGCATTTTGGGCAGGATCGCAGGGATTCGCGAGTTGAGCGAGACCGGGCGGCGCGTCTTTTTTTAGATTCAGTTGACCGGCGCGAAAACCTTGAACCAGCAGATTATAATAGCAGATCTTGGCATCGCTATTTTTCAGCACCCAAACCCCAGGCTCCGCGCCCATGATCAACATTCCGATGACAGCGACGCAGACGACGAAAAACATATAGCGCCGGAGCCACGCGGGAGCGGCGGCGGGCGCGTCTGGTGCGTAGGAATCTGTCATTGGAAGCAGGATACGTTGAAGCGTTGAAGCGCTAAAGTGTCGTCACGGCCTGGCCCGTGATGTTTGTTTGAACCGACCGTGAGGGAATGGGAATACATAATCAACTGAATCTGCGTGAGGACCTGCTTGCCGTGAACTTTCACAAGTTGCTCAACAGATTTTAATTCCACGATGACCTTATCCTCGACCAGCAAATCGGCTCGGAAACCTTCGTCAAAATTCAGCTCATCATAACGAATCGGGATCGGCACTTGTCGCTCAACCTGGAGACCCACTTTTCGCAGCTCATAGGCGAGAATGGCCTCATAGACGCTTTCGAGCAAGCCCGGTCCGGTTCGGGTATGCACCTTGAATGCGGCATCAAGAATCATTTTGGACAGTTCATTTTCCGTTAGAGATTGGTTATTCATAGCCCTCGACAATGCGAAATCAAAGAGGAGGATTCAAGACAACAGACTTTATTCGTCCAAAAACCTTTGCGTACCTAGCGTCCTTTGCGTGAGGTCTATGTCCCCAAAACTTTTTTATTTTTCTGGTGGCCGTCCTCGAGAACTTCCTTTTAAATAGATAGACCAAAATTTATGGATACTAAAATTAGTAAAAGGGATTTTTTAACCACCATGACACTCGCCGCCGGAGCCATTTGCGCCTGGGAACCGCTGGTTTCCATCTGCCAGGGCCAAAGCGATACTTCGCCCGCGATCACGCCCACGCCGCGGCGATTGAATCTCAACGGCGGCTGGCTGGTTTCGCAGGAGGGCAAAGATGATTGGTTCCCGGCCACCGTTCCCGGCAACGTTTTTACGGATCTCATGGCGGCCGGGCGCATTCCAGACCCGTTCTGTCGCGATAACGAGGGCAACCTGCAATGGGTCGGCAAAAGTAATTGGGTCTATCGACGCACTTTTGACGTGACGGATGATGTCCTGAAAAATGATCGCGTGCTGCTGCGCTGCGAAGGGTTGGACACGCTGGCGACGATTAAAATCAACGGCCACAAAATCGGCGCGGCTAATAATATGTTCCGGACATGGGAATTTGACGTGAAGGATCTCCTGGCGAGCGGCAGCAATGAGATTGAAATCCTTTTTGACTCGCCGTATCCGGTCATGGACAAGGGCGAAAGCGAGCGCGCGATGTACGAATGGATCGGGCCGCATGAGCCGAAGGGCCGCGCGTATGTGCGCAAAGAGCCGTGCAGTTTCGGATGGGATTGGGGTCCGTGCCTGCCGGGATGCGGCATTTGGAAAAATATCTCTCTCGAGACGTTCAACCAGGGGCGCATCGCGGACGTTCTCATCCTGCAAAATCACTCCGGCAAAACGGTCACGCTGGATATTGCGGTCAATGCGGCGATAATCAACGACAGTGGACGGCCGTTTCGCGCCATCTTGTCCGTCGTTGACAGTTCACGTCCCGATAAGCGGCTGGCTTTTCTCGAAATTCCGATTTCTGGCGGCAAAGGCGCGGGTCAATTGGTGATCAAGCATCCGCGGCTGTGGTGGCCGGCGGGCATGGGCGAACAAGCTCTTTATAATGTCAGCGTCGATCTCCTGGACCCGGCCGGCAGTCCGGTGGACAGCGTCACCCGGCGCATTGGTTTGCGTGAGATGAAAATGGTTTTGCCGCAGGGCGACAGCCCGCTTCATTTCGAAGTCAACGGCGTTCCTTTTTTTGCGCGCGGCGCCAATTGGATTCCGTGCGATTCGTTCGCCAATCGCGCGGGACCGGAAATCCTGCGCCGCTACGTCCGGGATGCTGCCGCAGTCAACATGAATGCGTTGCGATTCTGGGGCGGCGGTTATTACGAAGACGACGCGTTATTTGACGCGTGCGATGAAGCGGGTATTTGCATCTGGCTGGATTGCAAGTTTGCGTGCTCCTCGCAACCGTCTTTTGACGATGATTTTATGGACAATGTGCGCGTGGAAATTGCCGATAACGTGCGCCGGCTGCGGCATCACCCGTGCATTGGCGTGTGGTGCGGCAACAATGAGATTAGTTTGATGACCGGCGACCAATGGTCGGACAAGAGCATGGGCCGGGCGGATTATGACAAGCTTTTCAAGGACTTGATTGCGAAGGGGGTCGCGCAATGGGCGCCGCAGGCCACCTATGTTTCGGGCAGTCCCGAGTGCGGCGATACGCATTATTGGGAAGTTTGGCACGGGCCGAAGATGTTTGACGCTTACCGGTCGCTGACCGGCTTTATGAGCGAGTTCGGCTATCAATCGTTTCCCGAGCCGAAGACCGTCCGCGTTTTTACGTCGGAAGCAGACCGGGCGTCCGTGTTGACGCCGGTCATGAAATGGCATCAGCGCTCGAGCCGGGGCGACACGGAGGGCAACGGCCTGATGCTTGAAATGATGGCGCATTATTTCAATGCGCCGAAGGATTTTGATATGACGCTGTGGCTCAGCCAGATATTGCAGGGTTACGGCATTAAAATCGGCGCCGAGTATTGGCGGCAAACCATGCCCAAATCGATGGGCTGCGTTTTCTGGCAATACAATGATATCTGGCCGGGAATGAGCTGGTCCTCGGTGGATTATTTCGGGCGCTGGAAGGCGCTGCATTACATGGCGAGAAAATTTTATTCGCCGATTCTCGTTTCCGGGATCGAACATCCGGAGGATGGGTCGGCGGATATATTTATCACGAACGATTTGCTCGAAGCGAAGACTGGACGGCTGGAATGGGAGGTGACGGACCTGAACGGGACGCGATTGAAGCACGGTTCGTTCAAGGTCGAAATGCCTTCGCGCAAAAGTGTCAAAGTGGAGACCATGCACGTGGGCGACGAGATTGCCCAATTCGGCGCGAGCGGCGTTTTGCTCTGGCTGGACCTGCTTGTGCATGGCAAGAGCGTTTCCGAGAATTTAATCTTCTTTGCCCTGCCGAAGGAATTGAAGATTGGCGACCCGAAGCTGGCATGGGACGTACGTAAAACGTCCGACGGATTTGAGGTGAGCGTGGCGTCGGCGACGCCGGCGTTTTGGACCTGGCTGGAACTCGAGAACGCGGACGCCTCCTACAGCGACAACTTTTTCCATTGCCGCCTGGGCGAACCGCGCAAAATCCTGGTTCAACCAAAAACGGACATGGATAAAGACGAGTTTGTGAAACAGCTCCGGGTGAGGAGTTTGTATGATTGTTGTGTGCTGGGATGAGGTGTGGCAGGGACGGAGAATGAACATCGAACGTCCAACGCCGAATGGAAAAAAGGAGAGATAACCGCGAAACACACGAAATACGCGAAAGGGGAATTTAACCACAGAGATACAAAGTCGGAATGAAGATGGGAGACCAAATTCGAGGACGACGACGAGGACGAGAAGGATGAGGGTGGAAATGGGAGATGGGAACAAAGCGAACGCCGAACAACGAACGCCGAATGGGGAAAAGGAGATTTAACCGCGAAATACGCGAAAATGCGGTTCAATGACATCACTGACCAGGCCGCTCTGGTCAGGATTTCTGCGTCAATGCGTCTTGAATTGTTTTTACCGGAAGGAACAATTCAAATTCGTTGGACGGAAGCGATACAAAGCCAAATTTCTCATAGAATTCTTTGGCTTTTTGATCTTTGGCATCGACAAAAAGCCCAATACCGCCGGCGATCTTGAAAATCTCGATGAACTTTTCCATCGCCGCAATCAGGAGAATTTCTCCGACCCCCTGCCCTTTGAATTCTTTGGCACGGGCCAGCCGGCCAAGCCGGACAGCAGAAACATCGCGCGGCAGTTTTTTTGCCTGTTCCGGGGAAAGCATTTCCGATTTTACCTGGCAAAGATTCAGCGCGAAAAATCCAATGACAGGCTTTGGAGCGGCGGCATTCTCATCCACTAGGACAAAAGTGCGCGAGATTCCGCGTTCCGCGTGTTGACGCGCAGTTTGCTTGAGAAACAGATTGAGTGGCTCACTGCCGCAATCGAATCCGTCCCGGTCGTGAGACTTTTCCAACGGTTCGATCTTATGCACGCACCCTGGCCTTGAATGCTTTTGCCGCGTCCTTGAGACGCTTGTTTGGTTTGGGTGAATCGTCCAGCAGGGAAAGCACCTTATGAGCGTCCTTTTGCGAGAGACGGATCACAGACTCACGTTCGATCACCCGCTGCGCCTCCGTGTAGGCTGTTTGCACGACGAACTGGTTAACGGTCGCGCCCAAAAGCTCGGCCGCCTGTTCGAGCGTGTCCCGCACACTATCGGACACGCGGGCCGTAATCCTCTTACGGGACTCTTCGATGACCTGTTCCATGTCTATACGGTGCCACTTTGGCACCGGGATGTCAACAAGATTGGGAGTTCGGAGACCCACCTTCGCTCGGAGGCCACGGCGCGGCAGGTGGGAGATGGGAGTTCGGAGATGGCAGGGAGGCGGCGCGGGAGCGCCGCCCTACCATGAGGGCGCGCCGTCCCTACCCAAATCAATGCGAGCGGCCGAAGAGCAGGTTCATGATGTCGTCGAATGATCTGCCTCCCTGCATGGCGGTGCCAAGGCCGATGACAATCGTGGAAAGCACCAGGGTGGCCACGCCGGCGGTAATCAGCCGATGCGCTTTTCCGCCCGAGCCTTTCCACTCATGGAATATCCAGCCCCACATTGTCGCAAAGATGATGATGCTGGACATGTGGAGCGTCCAGGACGCGAAGTCGTACGGCCGCATTTGCGTCGCGCCCATGGTGTAGAAGAAAAATTGGAAATACCAGGTCGAGCCCGCGATCATGCAAAAGAAATAGTTTGCCAGCACTGGAATTTTGAGGTCCATCGGCGCGGGATTGGCCGCCACGGTTTTTACGGCGGCCTGCTCGCCGGCGACGGAATAGCCGGAACTGCTTTCCCGGTCGGCGGCGGTTTCCGCGGGCGCGTGTTCGCTTCCGGTTCCACCGTGATGAGCGTGTTCCGGCTTCACATGCGACGCAAAGTATTGATAGCCGGTGCCGTTTTTAAAGTTCAATAAAAGGCACCAGATGAAATTTGTGGTAAAACCGCCCAGCAACAAAACCGGAAGCGTGGGCAATCCGGTCCAGAGTTCTTTGGTCCCGGCCGCAAGTGAAGCGGCGTTGATGCTCTTGCCGGCCTGGAGTCCGTAGGCAAAACACGCGCTCAAGATACCGCAAAAAATGGCGACCAAGATGCCTTTCTGGAAATTGAATTCTTTAATGGCCTTTTTCTTTTGTTCCGCGGGCATGAGCGATTCCTTGGTGTAGCCCGCCCATGCGGCGATGGCGATGCCCGCGAAACAAACGGCTACCCCTGCCAATACCACCTGGCCTGACGAATGTTCAATCAGGTCAACGATGCTTGTGCTGCTCTGGAAAACAAAAAAATGAGGAAACATTGCTTTGACAATCGGCGGCACGAGGGCGCCAAAGGCCGCGCAAAATCCCAGCGCCACGCCTGTACCGAGCGACAATCCCAGGTAGCGCATGGTCAAACCGTAAGTGCACCCTCCAAGTCCCCACAACACGCCAAAAAAATATGTCCAGGCCAGTGTCTCGAACGATTGCTGCCGGATGACCCCGAACAGGTCATTGGTCATGATATAGGCAAAAAACCAGGGACAAATGATCCACGAAAAAATGCCGCCCGTGAGCCAGTAGGTTTCCCAGGACCATTTTTTTACGCCTTTGTAGGGAACATAAAAGCTTCCCGAGGCCAGACCGCCGAGCCAGTGGAAAAAAACACCGAGAAATGGATTTGTTGGCATGATTTCGTTGTGGAAATGTTGCCCAAACTATTGTCGAACGTGTCCGGGAACGCAATCACCATTTCTGATTACGTTGAAGCGTTGACCCGCCCTTCTGTCTCTTATGGTCTTCACAACACAGAATAAATTCAGGGCTGAAAGCCCAAAATGTGATAGCCCGGCCTGAAGGGCCGGGTATAGGGTACCACAAATTTCAAAAGCCCTGCAGGGGCGGACCAATCATGTCTCAATCCCTCGCCAACATCGTTGTCCATTTGGTGTTCAGCACGAAAGGCCGGCGCCCGCTGATTCGCGACGAGGAACGCGAACAACTCCATGCCTACATTACCGGGATTCTCAAAAATCACGATTCACCGCTTCTTGAAGTCAATTCGGTTCGCGATCATATTCACATTTTATGCGGGCAATCGAAAAATCATGCTCCGGCAAAAATTGTAGAGCAGATCAAAACGTCATCGTCGGTTTGGATAAAAACTCTAGACCCGTGGTATTCAGATTTTGCCTGGCAAAGCGGCTACGGAGCATTCAGTGTCAGCCCAATACAAGTTGAAGTCGTGCGGGACTACATTCGGGGTCAGCCGAAGCATCACAGGCATGAGGATTTTCAAACTGAATATCGTTGCTATTGCGAGAAGAACGGCAAACCTTTGAACGATCGGTATGCGTGGGATTGAGATCGAATTTTCTATGCGTCCGGCTTGTCCCGCCCTTACAGGGCGGAGATAAATTTGAATAGAACATCTACCCGGCCCTTCAGGCCGGGCTATCACATTTCGGGCTTTCAGCCCGTCACCGGCTTGCGTTGAGCCAGTTCTTTGCCCAATCTGGCGGCATGATGAAGAGAGTATTTGCCCTGATTGCCTTCGCCGCAGGATTGTGGGGATGCGCCAGCAGCGGCCCGGTTCCCCATTTGTCGGATCATAAACTCCAGAAACTCGACACTGACGCGGACCAAATGGCGGTCGTGGGCGGGCCTTTGCCTCCGTCGATTGCGAAATTAAACCCGGTCCAGGTCTATGGCGACCACGGCAACATTGTCATCGCCTTGCAGAGAAACGCCCAGGGCGAACAGGGATTCTATATCGTCCCAACTACCAGTTCCTACGATCCGCGTTACCGCCCCAGCCCTGAATGGACTTTTACTCTGGCGCACCCGACTGATCCCTACTTGAACAATCTGTTTCAGTATGAGCGGCGGTGGGGGAGGTGAATGGGAGATGGGAGTTCGGAGATGGGAGAATGAACATCGAACGCCGACCGGTCTTCGCCCGGAAGCTACGGCCCGGCAAGACGCCGAACATCGAAGGGCGGACGGATGATGAAACCGCGAAGTCAATTAGGGCGGGCTGACGCGCGCTGCTACGTAATCAGGGCAGGGCGGACCGCGTAAATCGCAAATCCGAAATCGTAAATGAATCGGCTTTTTCCTTTTTAATTCCGCCTTTTTAATTTTTAATTTGCAGGCGTGAGTATCCTTGATGAATTGAAATGGCGCGGGCTGATTGCCGATTGCACCGACACGGCGGATTTGACAAAACGCGTTTTCGCGCCGGTGACGCTGTATTGCGGCTTTGATCCCACCGCGGACAGCCTGCACGCGGGCAGTCTTGTCCCGCTGCTCGCTTTGAGGCGCTTTCAATTGCTCGGGCATCACCCCATCGCCGTAGCCGGCGGGGCCACCGGTTCGATTGGCGATCCCAGCGGCAAGACCCAGGAGCGGCAGTTGCTTACGAAGGACATTTTGCTTTCGAACATCGCGCGCGTGAAAGTTCAATTGGCGAAACTGCTGGATTTCGAGACTAAACAAAACCCCGCGCGCCTCGTAGATAACGCGTCGTGGACCGAAAACATTTCGTTCCTGGATTTTTTGCGCGACATCGGCAAGCATTTCTCCGTTAATCAAATGGCCGCCAAGGAAAGCGTGCGCGCCCGCATGGAAGACCGCGAAACCGGAATCAGCTTTACGGAATTCAGTTACATGCTCCTTCAGGCCTTCGACTTTTACGTGCTGGCGCGCGATTCCAATTGCGAATTGCAAATCGGCGGGAGTGATCAATGGGGCAACATTACCGCCGGCATCGATTTGTGCCGCAAAAAACTCAGCAAGACCGTCTACGGCCTCACCCTGCCCCTGATTTTAAATTCGGACGGCACCAAATTCGGGAAGACGGAAGCCGGCGCCGTCTGGCTTGACCCGAACAAGACCAGTGAAAAGGATTTCTTCCAATACTGGATGCGCACGGACGACCGGGACGTCGAGCGTTACCTGAAATTTTTTACGTTTCTCACCGAAGCTGAAATCGCGGGAATCGTCGAGAAACACTCGAAGGCTCCGGAACGACGCGTCGCCCAGCATGAACTGGCCAAAGCCGTCACCACGCTGGTCCATGGCCGGGACATGGCCCGCCGCGAGGCCGATGCCGTCAAGGCTTATACGGGAGACGTTTCCGGCCCTGAACTGCTTAACCATTTCCCGACAAAGGAATTTCCCAAGGCGAACCTGGCGGACGATGGCGTCAGCCTGGTCGAGCTTCTGGTCCACGCAGGTGTGGCCGGCTCAAAATCGCAGGCACGCCAGCTGATTTCCGGCGGCGGCATCGAAGTCAACGGCGAACGGGTGAGCGACATCAACCGCAAAATTGCGACGGCCGATATTCGCTTTGAGAAATTTATCCATCTTCAAAAAGGCAAAAAAACGCACGTCCTGATCGTGCCGGTTTAAGAAATATGTTAAAGCGTGTCAAGAATAAGGCTCTTAGGGCCGGCGACGGCACATATGCAATCATCGCTTCCCAGTACAATGCACAATACGTGGACGCGATGCTGCGCGCGGCAAAGACCGTCCTGTCCAAAGCCGGGGCGCACATTCAGATCATTCGCGTGCCAGGCGCGTATGAAATTCCGCTTGCCGCCGCCAAATTGGCGCGGGTCTCATCCGAGAACGAAAACCTTTCCGCGATTATTTGCCTAGGTGTCATTTTGCGCGGCCAGACCGTCCACGCGGCGCACATCGGCGAAGCCGTCAGCCACGCGCTGATGAGGATCCAGTTGACCTTTGAAGTTCCGGTCGTCCACGAGGTGTTACTGCTGGAAAACGAAGAGCAGGCTAAAGAACGATGCCTGGACCCAAAACACAATCGCGGAACAGAGGCGGCTCAAACGGCGCTGGAAATGGCGAGGGTGATAGAGGGGATATCGTCGGGTGGGGAATAGGAGATGGGGCGGGCAAGACGGTGAGAACGTGAGAGCGTAAGAACTTGAGAGGCAGCGTTTTGCGTGTTGCGTCCCGCCGGGCAGGCAAGTGTATTCGGGCAGAGGATTGAAGGTCAGCCAATTAGAAAGATCAGATGGTTTAGCCGCAGAATTAATCAGAGGCTCGTGACCTCGTCTCGTACAAGAAACGGGTTGCTTGTGAAAAATTTCACAAATCACTTGACCGACCCTTTGCCGATGATAAGCTTTTTTACAATGAAAGCTTTTTCGTTCGCTTTTTTGATTGGGGTTTTGACTGCCACATCGATTTCATACGCGGCGGACATTACCGGAACTATCACACTGACGGGGACTCCCCCGGCGGAAGTGCCGTACACGCCTCTGATGCAGGACGCCACATGCGGGCCGCTCTATAAGGAAACCCCGAAGACGCATTTTTATGTCGTAGGCCCAAACGGCGAGTTTGGCGACGTCGTGGTCTCGCTGAAGGACGCCAGCGGCAATGACATTACCGGCAAATCCACCGGCGCGAGCGCGGCTCCCATCGTGCTCGACCAGAAAGGCTGCCTTTACACGCCGACAATTCTGGCCGTTCAGACCGGCCAAAAACTCATTGTGAAGAATTCCGATCCCTGTGTCCATAACGTGCATATCACATCCAAGGCGGGGAATACGGAGCACAACGACGTGCAAATGCCAAACGGCCCTGACTTGACGTATACATTCGACAAGCCTGAAATGTTCATGACATTCAAGTGTGACATTCATCCGTGGATGTTCGCCTGGGTGAGTCTGTTTGATAATCCGTATTTTGCAACCAGCGGCCAGGATGGTAAATTCGTCATCAAGGACGTACCGCCCGGCAAGTACACGATCGTGGCCGACCACCGCAAATTGGGCCAACAAACGCAGACCGTCGACGTTGCCGACAAAAATGTCACCGTCAATTTTACCTTTCACGCAAAATAAGCAGGGAGAGCGAGTTTGGAAGCCAAGGTATCGATGAACAATATTGAGATTGGCCGCCCGTTGCGCTGGTTCGCAGTGCTGACGGCTATTGCCACGTTTCTCCTGCTGTGCGCGGGCGGACTCGTGACGAGCCATGACGCAGGGATGTCCGTGCCGGATTGGCCGAACAGTTATGGCTACAACATGTTTTTGTTCCCGCCCTCGAAGTGGATCGGCGGCATCTTTTACGAACATACTCATCGCCTCTGGGCCACGGTCGTCGCATCTATGACCACAATCCTGGCTGCGTGGCTCTTGTGGAAAGACACGCGCAAGTGGATGAAATGGCTTGGCGTAGCTGCCTTTCTGCTTGTCATGGCGCAAGCCGTCCTGGGCGGGCTGCGGGTCGTATTAAACATGGACAACCTCGGGGCGGTGCATGGGGTTGTCGCCCATTCGTTCTTTGTTTTAGTTTGCGCCATAGCGCTGTTCACGACCGGATATTGGCAAAAGACCGTGGCCGAAAAGAGATTGAATGTCCCCGCCAGCCTGCGGGCGCTTGTCTTGGCAGCGACAGTTTTGATCTTCTGCCAATTGATTCTCGGCGCCACGATGCGCGCGCAGCACGCGGGCCTGTCCATTAACACGTTTCCTTCCGCATACGGCAAGCTTTGGCCTGACACCAGCCCGGACGCGCTTGCCCAATATAATGCCCACCGCATGCAGATAACTGAGGTCAGTCCCATCACCGCCTTTCAGATCATTTTGCAAATGGTCCATCGCATCGTCGCGTTGGCTGTATTTGTCTTTGTCGTCCTTTGCGCGGCACAGGCATGGCGAAAACTCGGCAAAACTGACGCTCTCACAAAATTCGCGCTGTTTTTGCTTGGTTTGATTATCGTCCAGATTGGACTGGGCGCGGCCACGATTTTGACAAACAAAGCGGCGGACGTCGCGACTGTCCATTTGCTGGGAGGCGCACTTTCGCTCGTGACAGGCGCGTTGTGGTGCATTATTGCTTTTGCCCGGTCGGCGGAACGGCCGGCTACGCAAACTGAATCGTTCGGCGCGTTTGGGACTCTGGCAGCAAATAAATAATGAAAGACATCTCCGTTGAGATTGGGCGCAATGCCGCGGCCGAGAAGGGCTGGACGAGCGTTTTTTCCGACCTCGTCAAGGCGCGGCTCACGACGCTGGTCCTGCTGACCACCGCCGTAGGGTTTTATCTAGGCTGGCAGGGCGCCATGAATTGGGTGTTGTTGCTCAACACACTGGCGGGCACGGCGCTCGTGGCGGCCGGGGCGTCCGCCCTGAACCAATGGCTGGAACGAGACTACGATGCCAAGATGCTGCGCACGCAAAACCGTCCGCTGCCATCGGGACGGATGCAACCCGCGACGGTGGTACTATTTGGCGGCATCAGCTCGGTGGCCGGCCTGATATATCTGGCGCTGGCGGCCAATCTTTTGACCAGCGTGCTCGGCGCGGTGACCCTGGTGAGCTATATCTTCATTTATACGCCGCTTAAGCGCGTGACGTGGCTGAATACCGCCATCGGAGCTATTCCCGGCGGACTGCCTCCGCTCATGGGCTGGACCGCGGCGCGAAATGATTTGAGCGGCGAAGGCTGGGCTTTGTTCGCTATTCTCGCCTTTTGGCAACTTCCGCATTTCTTCGCGATTGCCTGGATATATCGCGATCAGTATGCCAAAGCCGGATTTGTTATGCTGCCGAACGTGGATTCAGACGGCAAACACACCGGCCAGCAAACCGTCAGCCACTCGCTCGCGCTGCTGATGGTGAGCTTCTGTCCGTTTCTTTTCAAGATGGCTGGAACGGTCTACCTGGCCGGCGCAATTATTTTGGGCGTGGCATTTCTGGTTTACTCGATTCGGTTTTCGCGCCAGCTCACCCTGTCGCGCGCGCGGCAATTGTTTTTGGCTTCAGTTATTTATCTGCCGTTGTTGCTCACGCTCATGGTTTTTGACAAAGTGAAATAAATATGGACGCGCACGTTGAACAATTTCCGCCCTATCGGGCGCACGACGCTCATGCTCATGACGACCATGGCCATGCGCATCACGAGCCGGGTTTCTGGGCCAAATACATTTTTTCCACCGACCACAAAGTCATCGGCATTCAATACGGCATTACCGCCCTGTCTTTTCTGTTTTTGGGGTTGATGCTCATGTTGCTGATGCGCTGGCAAATAGCGCACCCGGGAAAGCCGGTCCCGTTCTTTGGCCATTTACTGGAACTGATATTCCAGCACCCGGGAATACCCAATCCCGCGGCCGGCGGCGTGATCTCACCGGACCTTTATAATTCTTTTGGCGCGATGCACGGGACCATCATGGTCTTCCTGGGAATCGTGCCGCTGGCGTTCGCCGCGTTTGGCAACTACGTCGTGCCGCTGATGATCGGCGCGCCGGACATGGTGTTTCCGCGCGTCAACATGGCGAGCTACCAGGCGTATTTCCTAGGGGGCCTCGTCATGTTTGTCAGCTTCTTTATTCCGGGCGGCGCGGCGCAGGCCGGATGGACCTCGTATTCACCGCTGGCGACGAGCATTCCCACCCACGGCCAATTGTTCTGGATCCTTGGCATGATCCTGCTCATTTCTTCGTCGCTGCTGGGCGCGGTGAATTTCATCGGAACCATCATTCAACTGCGCGCGCCGGGCATGACCTGGATGCGGTTGCCGTGGTTTGTTTGGACGCAATTCATCACGGCGTTCCTCCTGTTGCTCGCGTTTCCGCCGCTCGAAGCCGCGGCCATCATGCAATTGATGGACAACGTCGCCCACACGAGCTTCTTTTTGCCGACGGGCCTTGCCGTGGGCGGGCACCTGGCAAATGTGAGCGGCGGCGGCAGTCCCCTGCTCTGGCAGCATTTGTTTTGGTTTCTGGGCCATCCTGAAGTGTACGTCCTGATTCTTCCCGCAATGGGCATTGTCTGCGAAATCATCGCCAACAACACGCGCAAGCCCATCTGGGGCTATAAAGCCCTCGTCTATTCCGTTTTGTCCATCGGGTTCCTCTCCATGATCGTCTGGGCGCACCATATGTATATGACGGGAATGGGCACCGTGATTTCCACATTCTTTCAGTTGACTACGATGATTATCTCCATTCCGTCCGTCATCATTTTGACATGCCTTTTCCTTTCGCTTTGGGGCGGCTCGATTCGGATTAACACGCCGATGCTATTCGCCCTCGCCTTTCTGCCCATGTTCGGCATTGGCGGCTTAACAGGCCTCCCGCTTGGTTTCAATGTCAGCGACATCCACCTTCACGACACGTACTACGTGATCGCGCACTTCCATTACGTCGTCGCCCCGGGCACTATATTTGGTTTGTTTGCGGGAGTTTATTATTGGTATCCAAAGATGACCGGACGCAAGATGAACGAATTCTGGGGGAACATTCATTTCTGGTGTTCGTTGATCTTCATGAATCTGGTGTTCATGCCGATGTTTTCCCAGGGCATGGCCGGCATGCTGCGGCGCATGGCGGACGGCGGCGCGAATTATTCGGCTGCGGTAAACAGCCACGCCGGCGGAGACGTCATCGGCGGATTAAGCCCATTCATCATGTCTCTTCACACGCCCATTTTGTGGGCGGCCGTTTGCCTGGGCATTGCGCAGATTCCTTTCATTGTCAATTTCTTCTGGAGCATCAGCCATGGCGAAAGAGTTGGCGATAATCCCTGGCACTCGACGACCCTGGAATGGCAAACGCCCACCCCGCCGCCGCACGGAAATTTTGCCCACGCGCCGCACGTTTATCGCGGACCTTACGAATACAGCGTTCCCGGACATTCGACTGATTACACTCCGCAAAATGAGTCGGAAGTTTCCACACCCGCGTCGCCCAAAATCGCAACTACCGCGCACTAATCTATTTCATGGAAATACCATACACAGTCGAAGCAAGGCCGGATACGGGTCTTTACAACGCCAAAGCAGGCATTTGGCTCTTTCTGGCGTCTGAAGTGATGTTGTTCGGCGGGCTGTTTTCGGCCTACGTGCTGCTTCGCGTAAGCGCCGAGCCGGGGACATGGCCGCACGGCTGGCAGAACATCATTCTGGGCACGACCAACACGATCGTGCTGGCGCTTTCGGCAATTACCACGTTGATGGCATGGGTCGCGTGCAAGGTCCGCGAGTTTGGCAAATTTAAATTTTTCCATGGCTGCACATTGCTCCTGGCGCTGACGTTCCTCTGCATCAAATTTGTCGAATACAGCGAGCACTTGAATCATTACGAAATCAAGCTCGCCAACGGGGACATTTATGACGGTGACATGATCTCCAACGATCCGGCCCAGGATCACGTGGTCATCAGCGGGCGAAAGGACTCGAGCGAGATGGATCTGTATGACCTCCGCGCACAAAAGATATCTGAATCGGAAATCACGATTCCACGGTCGCAGATTGCTTCGATGGACAATTACGGTCCCTGGCACAACAATTATCTGGCTTTGTATTATACTTTGACCGGCCTGCACGCATTGCACATAGTGGGAGGCAGTATTGTCATTGGTTACCTTTGGGGGCCCGGCCGCAAATTGTGGAAGAAAGATCCCGAACGCTTCACCAATCGCGTCGAGGTTTCCGGCCTGTTTTGGCATTTCGTCGACCTGGTTTGGATATTTCTGTTCCCGGTTCTATATTTGACCTGAGATTATGAGCGAACCCCATAATGCACCCGCCACGGCCGCGCCGGAAAGTCACGACGACCATCCGGTGGAATTCAACAGCTACGTGCGCCGTTGCGCCGGCGTCTTCGTAGTCGTCGTGGTCGCCGTCGCCTTGATGATCTGGACATCGTATTTGCCGGAGGCGCGTCTGGGTTGGTCCGCCAAAATCGGCATTATCCTGCTCATCGCCAGTTTTAACGCCTTTATCGTGGCGGGGTTTCTGATGCACTTGATCTCAGAACGGAAAATGGTCTACACCATCCTCGGTTTTACCGTCACGTTTGTCATCGGGTTGTTTGCCCTAACGCTGTATGCCATGAGAGATTTCCCGCTGCACACGGTTACCCACTAGAGCCATTTATGTCGCTGAAAGCCTTTCATCTGATTTTTGTGACGTCGCTTACGGCGCTGTCGCTGGGCTTCAGCGCGTGGGCTTTTGTATCCGGCCGGATCGTCTTTGGTTTGCTTGGCATTATCGCCGCGGGGCTCGTCGTGGTTTACGGCGTATATTTTTTGAAGAAATTGAAGAAGATAAGCTACCTATGAAAGTGTTTCGCAAACTGGCATTGGTCGCCGCGCTGGCCGGGTTTTCGCCCACGCCAATGTTCGCGTGCGCGGCCTGCTACGGCAGATCCGACGACCCCCTGGCCCACGGCATGAATTGGGGCATCCTCACGCTCCTGTTCATTGTCGCGACAATGCTCACTTCCATTGCCACCTTTTTCTTTTTCCTGATTCGCCGTGAGGCAGCCATGCAGGAACAAAAATCAGTCGAGGAAAATTTGTCGAGCGCCAAAATATGACCGCATTTAAACTCTGGTGGGCAAAATTGCTGGGAATGCCGCCTTTGGCGTCCTCCAACGGACAGGACGTGGACGATCTGATCATCTACATGCATTGGCTGATGGCGCTTTTGTTCGTCGGCTGGATTATTTACTTTGGCTATGCCGTCTGGCGTTTCCATCACAAACGCAATCCAAAGGCCGATTATCACGGTGTCCGCAACCACGCGTCCAGCTACATCGAAGTGAGCGTGGCCCTTACCGAGCTTCTGTTGCTGGCGTTCGTGGCCGTTCCGCTCTGGTCCAAGGCGGTGGACAAGTTTCCGCCGGCCACCGAGTCAACAGTCGTCCAGGTTGTCGCGCAACAATACGCGTGGAACTTTCGCTATCCAGGTCCGGACGGAAAATTCGGCGCTCAGGACATGCGATTTGTCAGCGAAACCAACGTATTCGGCGTGGACCCGAACGACGCCAATGGTAAAGACGACTTCGAAACGCTCAATGACCTTCGGGTTCCCATCAACAAACCGGTCATTTTGTACGTCAGTTCCAAGGATGTGATCCATTCGCTTAAGATTATTTCCATGCGCGTCTGCCAGGACGCCATACCCGGGCTGCGCATCCCGGTTTGGTTCACGCCAACTCAAATCGGACGTTATCAAATCAATTGTGCCCAGCTTTGCGGGCCGGGGCATTCCTCGATGACTGGAGGATTCCTGACGGTCTTGAGCCAGGCAGATTACGACAAATGGCTCCAGTCCCAGGTCAAGGTTTCGTCTTCGAGTTTTGAATAGATGCGTCGTACCCTGGGCCCGGCAGAGCCGCGCGTATGAGCAAGTGAACCGGTGAGGTCCATATAGTTACAACAGAGAGAAACCGCTTCCTCACGGTCGCGGCTCTGTTTCCGCCGTTTTTGGAAAATGTTTTATGGCCGATACACCCGAACTTTTGCCGCGCTCATTGTGGGTTGGAATAATCCTCCTGCTCGGGTTTCTCTTCCTCGCCTGCTTGCTGTCTGTGGATGAACTGCAACACCGTCGAACTGCCCTGCCCGTTATTGGCCAAATTGCCGATTTCACGCTGACCAATGAGGATGGCGCGCAGACCACCCTTTCCGACCTGACTAATCATGTCTGGGTCGCTGACATCATCTTCACGCGCTGCGCCGGCCCCTGCCCCCGCATGACCGGGCAAATGAAGTCCGTCCAGAATGATTTGCCCGAAGACAGCAACGTTCGCCTCGTTACTCTCACAACGGACCCGGGGTATGATTCACCCGAAATATTAAAACGGTACGGCGAACACTTTGACGCCGACTTCAAACGCTGGATGTTTTTGACGGGCACAAAAGCGCAAATCGCCAACCTCGCCGCCGGCAGCCTCAAGCTGGGTTTTACTCCCATTGCGCCCGCCGATCAGAAAAATTCGGCCGACCTGTTCATCCATACAACCATTTTTGTGCTGATTGACAAACATGCCCGCATGCGGGGAATCTACCAGACTGGCGGTGAAGACGTGGACTGGACGAACAAGGCGCGCCCAGCCCTGCTCGCCGGCATCCGCAGACTGGAGCGCGAACCGTGAACATTTACGATCTTCCGGCCATTAACGCGTCGCTCAACGGCCTCAGCGCCGTATTTCTGACCGCCGGCTTCATCTTCATCCGCCAAAAAAAAATTATCCCGCATGGCAATTGCATGATCGCCGCCTTTTGCGCGTCCGTCCTTTTTTTGATCTGCTACCTCACCTATCACACGTACCTGGCGGTCGTACTGCATCGTGGTCCGACCCCTTTTCCGCACAATTGGTTTCGGCCGATATATTTGACCATCCTAATAAGCCACAGCATTCTGGCCATGGCCATTGTTCCGATGGTTTTAATCACACTCAGTCGCGGCCTGCGGGAACGATTTGATAAGCATAAAAGAATCGCGCGCTGGACGTGGCCGCTGTGGATGTACGTTTCTGTGACGGGTGTGCTCGTTTACCTTTTGCTCTATCAGATTTTTCCGCAAAATGTTCCCGCATGAGCGCCATCGCCAATGTCGCCGTCCATTCGAGCCAGTTCCCCGAGCAAATCCGCCGTGACTTGCTGGAATCGCTTCGTTCCCGGAAAATTGCCCATAAATTTCATTACGACAGCGTCAAACAAACGCAAAAATGGCTGGCCCTTCACCAGCAATATTCCGCCTCACGCACGGACCAAAACTGCCGCGACGTTTACGAGCGCAGTTTTGAGTTGGCGGCCAAATCAATAAAATCAGAAAAGCTCCATCTGATTGGCCTGGGCTGCGGCGGCGGACAAAAAGACAGCCGCCTGCTCACCGTGCTTAAACGCCGCACAAGAAGCCTTTTTTATACCCCTGCTGACGTGGCATCGGCAATGGTCCTGACCGCGCGACGTACGGCACTTGCAGTTCTTCCCGAAAAGCGGATTTTCCCGTTCGTCTGCGATCTGCAAACGGCAACCGATTTGCCTTCGACGCTGGATTTGCCCCATTTTCGCCGCCCCCGGCGCATCATCACATTCTTCGGCATGATCCCTAATTTTGAGCCGAACGACATCTTGCCGAAGCTGGCGTCCTTGCTTCACCTCAAGGACATTTTGCTGTTCAGCGCCAACCTGGCTCCTGGAAATGATTATGGAGCCGGGTTGAAGCGTATTCTGCCCCAATACGACAACGCCCTCACCCGGGATTGGCTTCTGACATTCCTGCTGGACCTCGGAATCTCGACGGCAGACGGTGTGTTACTTTTTAAGATCGAAGACGCCCCGGGCAACCTGAAACGGATCGTGGCCTCTTTCCGCTTTAAACGCCCGCGCCGGATTAAATTAGAAGACGAGCCGTTTGCATTTAAAGCCGGCGACAGCGTCCGCCTCTTCTTCTCCTATCGTTACACTCCGGACCGCATCCGCGCGTCTCTTTCTGCGCACAACCTCGATATTCAGGAAGAATGGATCACAGAATCCGGGGAGGAAGGGGTTTTCCTCTGTGCCGCTGCTTAACCGTTCTCGACCTTGCCCGATCCGAGTTTTTACTTTTGCGCTTTTTCTGGTGGCCGTCCTCAAGGACTTCCCTTTTAATTGAGCGGTGCTGACGCTTGAACAACTTTCCGGACTTTTTGAAAACAACCGCGATGCCGCGGCTGCCCGGGTGCGCGAATTCTCCATCGGCGGAAAACAATTCAAATTCAATTGCCACCCCGCCATCATGGGAGTCGTCAATCTGTCTCCCGATTCCTGGTATCGCGAGAGCGTCTGCCTGTCTGCGGAAGCGGCCATTGAACGGGGACACGTGCTGCGCGCACAGGGCGCGGACATTGTGGACGTCGGCGCCGAATCCACGCTCGCCAATGCCGGTCGTGTCGGCGACCATTTGCAAAAATCAAAGCTCATTCCGGTCATCAAGGCACTCCGCGCGAAGAAGATCCTCGTCTCCGTGGAAACGTATTCGCCGGCCGTTGCCCGCGCCTGTCTGGAAGCGGGCGCAAATATTCTAAATTTGACCGGCAACGCCGGGGCAAAAGAGGTTTATAAAATGGCCGCCGCGCACGGTGCCGCAGTCATTGTCTGCTATGTTCAGGGCAAAAATGTTCGCGAAGTCCGTGATTTCGATTTGATCGCCGATCCAATTGACCAAATGCGCGAGTATTTCCAGCGACAGGTTGAATTCGCCGCCCGGAATGGGCTTGAGAAGCTTTTTTTGGATCCTGGCCTGGGATTCTATTACCGGAATTTGCAGGACGGCAGGGTCCGTGTCCGTCACCAGATGACGGTCTTTCTAAACACCTTCCGCCTGCGGACACTGGGATTCCCGGTCTGTCACGCCCTTCCGCACGCGTTCGAATTTTTCCGCGAGGAAGTCCGCTGCGCCGAGCCCTTCTTTGCTGTTCTTGCGGCCCTGGGCAAAACCGACCTGTTCCGGACGCACGAAGTTCCGCGCATTCGGGCGATATTGGAGACGATGAAGCTATCGGCTTCTCAGTCGTTGAAGGGTTGAGGGTCTGAAACGTTGAGCTACTTTTTGGCCGTCGAACTTGAAGAAGCCGCCGCTGGCGCGGGCTTGCTTTCCGATTTGGCGGGCTTGGAGTCAGAGGCGGGCGTGGATTCTTTTTTCGCAGCATCTTTATATTTTTGGCTGCGATAGTCCGTTATGTAGAAACCGCTGCCTTTGAACAGCAGGCCCGAGCCGCCGCTGATCTTTTTCTTTACACGGCCGCGTCCCCACTTTTTTTGTCCGCATTGTTCCCTGGGACAGTTTTTGAGGGGTTCGGCTGAAATGGATCGGAACGCTTCGAATTCGTGTCCACACTTCTCGCAAAGATATTCGTAGGTTGGCATAAATCGTTACGAATGGCCCGGCCTGTGCCGTTATTGTGGCGGGCTGACTGAACCCGAGGAATTCGTGTCATTCACGATGTGAACACCGCCGCTGGAATCCACTTCCACCGACAAATTATAGTGCGACGCCGGAGCGAGGGCGTTGGTGGGCCAGGAACGCGCCATAAGCAATTGCGCGCCTTTGACGTTGTTACCCGGTTGGGTGCCTTCGCGGATCCATTGCAACCGACGCGCCACGACCAATTCATTGTGCAATTTTCTGGCCTGGGTGCGCACGGCTTTCAAATCGTTGAATTTCGCCTTGAGCGCCATGTAGGCCGCCTCCTGGTTCGTCACTTCGCTCTGCAAAAAGCCGTTGTTCTTTTCGGAATCGGCCAACTGGACCTGGGCGGCGATGATTTTGGCATTCAGCGTGTTAATCGTGTTCGTCAATGCCGCCGCCTGATCGTCCAGCGCCTGATTCTGCGCCTGCAGGGACGCAATCTGGTCCTCCGCCGATTTCAATTGCGTATCGCTGTTGGAGAGTGAATCCGAAATGCTCAGGACCTGATTGCTTAAGAGCACGAGCTGCTGCCGGCTTGTGCTGAGATCGTTCGTCAATTGCAGATTGACCTGCCGCAAATCGGTCAGCTCATCGTTTGCGGTTACGAGGTCGTTTGAAAATTCCGCGATTGTCGCGTCCTTTTGCCTCTTCTGTTCATCAATATTCTTTTGAGTGACAACCAGGGCGATGACCAGCCCGGCGCACGCCAGAATCAAAATGACGGTCACTAATGTTTTCATAGCTTACCAGAGTCGTGCCTCTTGCCGTTTTTGGCAAGTGTTCGTTTTCCGTTAATTGGCCGGTGCGGGGGCAGCCGAGGCAGCTGGAGCCGCGGCCGGCGCGTTCGTGTTCGACAATTCCTCAACCGCCGAGTTCAGGTCAGGATCAAGGATTTTCACGGACGCCGTCTTTTTCAACCTCGCCAAATACGGCCGCGCAAGCTTTTGCGTTTTTTCCTGCGTCAATCCATCCTTCACACCTTCAGACACGGTGGTTTCCGTCGACGGAATTTTATCGCTGAGGGCGAGTTTTTTAGCCGGGATCTTATTGAGCAACTGAATAATGTGATAGCCATAGACGGTTTTGACAAGGTCGCTGATTTGATTGTTTGTGAGCGAGAATGCCGCCGATTCAAACTCCGGGACCATCGCGTGCCGGGGATCGGCCGTTGCCCGGGCAAACGGAGGCAGGTCGCCGCCGCTGTCTTTGGTCGTCGTATCGTCCGAGTATTGCTCCGCCAATTTTGCAAAATCCGCGCCGCCGCGGGCCTTTGCCAGGACGTTGTTGGCCAATTTTAACTTCGCCGCCACCACATCGTCCGCCAGCGGCTCGCGCGTTTGCGGATCAATTGTCATAAACAAAATATGCCGCACGTGGACCATCTCCGGCTCTTCAAATTCCTGCGGATGGTCGTCGTAGAATTTCTGGACTTCCGCGTCGCTGACGGTGATGCCCAGCCCGCGCTGGAGCGCAGCCATCGCCGTGGCTTCATCCGCGACTTTTTTGCGCAGTTTATCGGCGGTTGTCCCGGCCGCGGTCAATTGCATGTTGAGCATGTCCTGCGAGCCTGCTCTCTTGAGCAACGAAGCCATCGCCGTGTCCGCTTTCTTATCGCCGGTGGCCTTGTCAGCGTCGTTGGCCTGCCCGTCGAGAAGTTGCACATCAATCATCTGTTCGAGCGCCTGGGCCTCCAACAGAACGAGCTTCTCCGGCGGGATCGTTTCGCCCTGCGCCGCGGCGGCCGATTTGAGACTGGTAACCACGTCGTCCAATTCACTGCGCTTGACCTGGACGCCCGAGCCGCTGGCGATTACGGGATCGTCAAACAGCGGCGCCGGCGAATTCGTGCCGGCGGCTGCCGTGGTGTCCGGCGCGGCGGCGCGTGTTGAAATGGCTAAAATGACGGCTCCTGCCGCCACCGATGCCGCAGTCACGGCAAAGAATACTGGATTTAATTTCATTTGATGTTTTGGTTTAGAGTGTTTCCTTCAGCTTAGGTTCAATCATGGCCTTTTATAGTTTTACGATTTTGACGTTGCTGATGTCCGGGTCTTTCTCGAGTTCGGCCAGGACCTCCGCCGGCGGCGCGCTGTCGAGGTTTAGGACCGTCAATGCGTGCCCGCCGGCCGTGTCGCGCGACAGGCTCATATTGGCGATGTTCACCTTGTATTT
>DASYYL010000207.1:0-37775 GCA_035933915.1 Verrucomicrobiia bacterium | reverse complement strand
GCCGGGGCCGCTGGCCACTTTTGCCGTCGCGATGAACAGTTCGTCCTGTTTGGATTTGCGTTTTCCAATTGCCATGTTCATCGGACGTTTCACCCACGAACTTGTTCAATCACGCGCCGGACTTTTTTAACGGGCTGCTAGGGCCGATATATCCAATGTCGCTCCGGAATTTACAATAGTGTTCGCGGACGCAAGGAAACTCCCCGTTAGAACCAGCTTGCCGCCGGTCACCGTGGTATTGCCCGTGTATGTATTGACGCCTGAATTTGTCAATATGCCGCTGCCGCTCTTGGTCAGGCTTCCCGTGCCACTGATGTTTCCAGAATATATGGTAGTGCTGTTATTATTGCCGACTGTCAGGGCGATTGAATCGGTTTGCCGGGCATAAGTGTTTTCGTTGAAGCCGTTCAGGATAATATTGCCACTGCCGGTAATTGCGCCCACGGTGGCGGATCCCAATCCAGTGTTAAAGATCAGGGGAGTGCCGGAAAAACGCTGGCCTCCGGTATTATTGTTCAGGTTAATTGTCGCAAATTGAAGTGTGCTGCTTGCATTGATCGCCAGGAAACTTCCGGCGCCGGCGCCGGTCGTATAGGGAACAATTGTAATCGTGCCTGAATAGGTATTGGCATTATTTGTGAATTCGACAATCGAACTGTTGTAGGCGTTTCCGCCACCGTTGCCGTAACGGTCGTTGTCTCCAGCCATCACTGCTTGTTCGAGAAACAGCGGCCCCGAACCGCTCACGACACCGTCTACAAACAGTCCCTTGTTTCCGGTGGTGGAAGACGCGCCGCCGTCGTAGGTTGAACCGAAAATTCCTCCTGTCTGAACATTAATAGCGCCGGTTAAATGTTGGTGGCCATCGTCCGCCAGGGCCGCGCCGCCCAGCATGATGAGGTTGTTGGTAATGTCATAATCAAGGTTGGCGTTTCCGGTACCATAACCAAATTCAAGAATGGCTCCCTTGTTGATCGTGACCGATCCCGTACCCAGCGTGACGGGTTCCAGCGCCTGGCTTGTGTCCGCGCCGCCAGCAATAAGGATGCCGCTATTAATGAAGGTGCCTCCGCTATAACTGTTATAATTCTGCAGGATGACGCAACCGGGGCCGTCCTTAATCAATATGCCCGGCGTCCCGCCGTTATCTTTGATGATTGGCCAAATCCGCCAGTTTCCGCCGTCGCTCCCATTATTTTGTGTGTTACCATTAGGAGTGTGAACGAACAACTCACCGCTTGCCAGGCCTGATTCAATCGATGCAGTTCCAATGTCAAATGCCGCTTGGTCAATCAGCCACCGGCTGATGCCGCGCAAAATGAGCCCGCCGCTTCCCAGCGTCAGCGTATCGCCCTCGTTCACTACAAAGTCGCCTTGCTGTATCAGTGAATGAATTGTCGCACTGTTTGTAACCGTCGTTATATTATTGGCTCCGTTGAGGGCGCCGCAGACCCAGTTCTGACCCGACACGCCTGTCAGATTGGGACTGGTGTTGGATGATACCGACTCAAGCGTGTAATTCGTACATATCGTGATGATGTCGTTGGTGACCGTGACAAAATCGCCCGTTGTATTCGACGGAAGAGAATTACCGCTTGTGGCCCATCCCCCCAGGATTCCGTCCGCATCATCGACCAAATTCGGGCTGGCGGTAGTTATTCCGAGGGCCGAAAAATCTACTGTAGCGCCAACATCACGCGTGACCGCGCCATTAATGGCCAGCGTCCCGCCCGCTCCCACTTGCCATGCCTGCTGGACTACCGGCAAAAGCAGCCCCACGCCAACGGTTGTAGACCCACTGGTCAGGCTGCTGGCATTGATGCCTCCGGCGCCGAGGGTAAGCGTTCCGGATCCATTAATCGCATAGCCCGTGGTATTGAATAACAGGTTTGAGGCGCTCACACTGGAATTGAGAGTCACGGTTCCGGCAGTTCCTCCGAAAATCGCCGTGTTGGCGCCCAGTGCCGAGTTATCGAACCAATTCACATCACTTGTTCCATTATACCAATTGGCCGAGGTATTTAAATCCCATGTTCCGGTGCCGCCTGATCCGCCGCTTTTTCCCGGATCCCAGGTGAGACTTTGTTGCGCACTCGCGGTTACAGCAATAGCCGCTCCGCATACAATTAGGAAAAAAACAGTCGTTAGCTTCATAATGATAGAGGGTCTGGTTCTCGTGGACAATTACAGTTAGGCGATTCTCGATGTTATCAGGTTTTCCTATTTTCTAACAACGCCATTTTGCGTTAAAAAAACGCCATTTTGCGAATTTCGTTCTCGGCGCCTTTTTCCGGCCAATGGACCCGTTCGGAAAGCGTCAAGCCCGTGGTACTGCATCATGCCCTTCCGAATGTGAATCGTGCGCGCTTTGTCTGTAACCCTGAACGTTGTTTGAAAATGGTCCAAAGCTGAAACGGGTAACGCATTCGCCTGGACCAGGCGAATGGTTGTCTTCTGAAAGAATAGGACTTCGTCAACGGGCAACTGAATAATCAAATCCAATACGTCTCCAAGTTTTGCCGCGCGCACAAATATTTTAAAATACAGCACCGAATAAGCCTCGTCCGGCAGTCCGTCCCGGGAATCTGCTAAACCGCGCCGGAGCTGGTCGCATTCCCGGTCTAACGCCCGGATAATCGCCTGGGGCGGTAATTTTGAAATCTTCTGCGCGAACGTTTTAAACGCGACGAATGCCATATTGTCATTCTAATTGCCGGACCTGGCGGCGATGCGTTCGATTACCTCTCTAGAGTCGAGGGTCCTGGCAGTTTCTCAATAACTCAATTTTGGGTTTGTTGATAAGTTTAAAAAATAAAGTCCGGCCCGCCGGACGGGCCAAAAAACCGTGGGAAGTTCAACCCCACCTTGCGCGGCTCCATCAGCCTCCACGGGCGCCATTCCACGTGGCCATCTTCAAACAGCTCATTTCCGCCTCCCGGATTACTGCCCGTGATATGGCTCGGGCGCTGAGTAGGATTGCCCGGGAGTCCGGCAAAGTAACCAAGCGCTACGTTAGCGTAACTATTATGAGTTGGATCATAAAGTACCACATCCGTAACCAATTCCGTGCTGGCAGCAGGCGGTTGCCCCGGCTGCGCCAGACAGTTGGTCCTCCAATAAGGCGTTTCAGAGAAGGCTCCTGCCGTCCCGTGGCCTTGCCCCGGTAATAAATAAACGTAATCCAGAATTCGGAACGGACCGAAACCATATTGGAAAAAATTCCAGGTTTGATCACTATTAAACGCCCCATAGTCAGGATCGTAAAAGAGATTCCGGTTGCATCCGTCGGAAATCATTATCGTTGTCAGGTTTGTGGATATGTCCCACGGCCAGCTTCCCGGGCCGTAGCCATTAGCCCCAAAAAACTGAGGCTGTCTTAAATCCGGAAAAAAGTTGTTGTTATCGCCGGTATAGATAACAAAGGCCGCGCCTTGTTGATGCAGGTTACTCATGCACGACGCCCGATAACCCTTTTCACGCGCGGCATTCAATACCGGCAGGAGAATTGCTGCGATAATTGCGATAATGGCTATGACAACCAGCAATTCAATCAGGGTAAAGGCGAAACAACGGGCATTGCGATTTCCAGGGTTTTTGTCTTTCATGGCACCACAATTCGAAACAGCAGGCATATGCGTGATTTGAGTGCACTCTATCACAGAAACAAAAACCTAAACAACGCCGTTTTGCGCATATTACTCGCCAAATTGCGTAGTCCCATCAGTTATGAAACTCCTGTTTACCTCACTTGAACCAGGGCACACCCATGTGGCGGCAGTTCGGCGAAAAATTCGCGTTGTGAGCCCAGATTTTGACGAATCCATATGTCGCGCACTTGTGGCGCGTTGGCAAAATTGAAATTGGTCCACGGATAATCGATCTTTATCGGCTTTTCGGAGCGATTGAAAAAGCCGACGGCCAATGAGCCATCCGCGAGTTTCTTTGTCCAGATTTCGGCGCCCGACGAAGTGAATCCGAATCGACCTCCCTGCTGCGCAAGGCGGTCCTGATTTACAGCGAGAACCTCGGGATTGGAAAATAAGGCGGTCGTCCACTCATCGTTGTCCGGCAAATTCGGTCCGAGCATTAGCGGCGATGGCGCCAACGCCCAAAGTGAAATCAATGTAAGTTGCTCGTTGCGCGTGAAGCGGGTCCAGCGGTCCGGGTGCACGTCGCAATTGCGCTGGCAGATGTGCCCAAACGGAATCATGTCGCCGTCAGGCCAATGTCCGGGGCCGCCAAGCTGATACCATTGCGCAAACAGGTCGAAATTGTGACTTAAGGATTTCCAATTGTCCCAGAAATCACTCGAGATGCGCCACAAGTTTGCAAACTGTTGCAGGTGGGCGGCACACTCTACCGGCGCCGGTCCCGGCGAGAGACTCAACACGATTGAGCGGCCCGATTTTTTCAGTGCCGTGGACAGCGCCTCAATTTCATTGGTCGCGTAGATCCCGCCACGGAGCATATTATCAATGTCATCGCATTTGATATAGTCCACTCCCCATTCGGCGTATTGCTGCGCAATGCTTTTATACCACGCTTTGCCTGCGGCAGTAGTGGCGTCCACACCGAACATATCGCGATTCCAAACGCACGTGCGGTTTGGGTCGTCTTTAGGTAACACGGCTTCGGCGGCGGTGAATGTCGAGCCGGCAATGGGCAGGTTCTCCTCCACAGCCTTGCGCGGAATGCCGCGCATGATATGTATCCCAAATTTCAGACCCATCGAATGAATGCGCTCGGCCAATTTCTTAAAACCATCCCCGTCCGAGGCCGACGGAAACCGGTTCGGCGGCGGGATGCAGCGGCCAAAACCGTCAATGGTCACCCGTTCAGGATTCTGGACGCGAATACCATCCGCTAGTGAATCGTACCAGCGAAAATCCACCACAATGGTGTCCCATCCAAAAGGTTGCAGATGGTTCTTGAGCCATATTGCATTTGAAATGACTTCAGATTCCACCACCGAGTCACCAAACGCATCGTAACTGTTCCAGCCCATTGGCGGCGTGAGCGCGAGCGTATCGCCGCAGACGACTTTGATGTGTGTTTTAGCGATGCCTGTCGAATTGCTGGCTAAGGCGGTAAACGTATAGTCCCCATTATGCTCAAGCTCGCCCGTAATGATGCCGCTACGCGGATCGAGAATCAGGTCATGTGGCAGCCGTCTCACGGAAAACTGCATCGGCCCTTGGCCGGTCGCGGCAAGGCAAAACAGAAAAGGAGTATCGGGGCGAACGCCCACAATCTGCGGACTGTGAAACTGCGGTTCAGGTGACAGCGCTGCCACGGCAATAATTTGTTGTTCACGCGCCGTCAGATTTGTGTCGGGCGAAATAGCAGCGGATTCCGTAGCGTTGGCAATGTTGAAAATTGCCACGCAAATCACAGTCAAAACGCTATGGAATTTAAGACCCACTAAATCAAATCGTGCGCACCGTTCGAATTACGACTTTTAACAGAGCCCCGACCGTGAGGGAGGGGGTGAGTTAATTTCCGCTTGCTCACGCGCGCGCTGTTCATATCAGCGGCCAAACCGTATATTACGACACCCACAGACCGGGTTATTCCCGATGCAGCCACACGGTCATTTGTCCCGGACCGCGATTGGCCCAGGCAAAGTACGGAATCGCTTTGAAATCCCGTTCTTCCTTATTCGCATTCAAAGCGCGGCCATTGATGACTTCGACGCCGTTGAGCAACTGCGGTTCAAACTGCGCCGTGAGGAGTTGGTCGTCGGGCAGCGTCAAATCGAGAACCTTGCCAGCCGGGTTGTCCGGCCACTCGACGCAATAGACTATCGGCCCGCGCTGCAATGCCACGCGCCCGGAATCCGCTTCCACGTTTGGGTTGGCCACAACGCGGCGGACAGGCATGGGCAGATTCAGTTCGGCCACATCACCGGGCTTCCACGAACGACGCAGTTTCGCAAATCCGTTTTCGGTTGTGAATTTCACTGCTTTGCCGTTGATTGCAAGCCTCACCGGTTCGGTATTTGTGTCCGCAAATTGGTAAAGGTCGCTCGGCGTCGGCTCATTGCGCGCCCAGCCGGGAATACGAACCGCCAGCGTGAATCTCGATTTTTTCTTCGGCGCAATCGTGATTTTCACGTCGCCGTCCCACGGATATCGCGTCACTTGCGTGAGCGTGATTTTGCGGCCGTTGTCCAGTTTGATGTCCGCCGAGCCGCCGGCGAAGAGATTCACAAAAACCGTATCGCCGCGCTCGGCATAAAAATCGCCCGGCAACGACGGCAGAAAGCGCGTGATGTTGCCAGGACAACATGCGCAACCAAACCACGGACTGCGCTCATAATGCCCGGCGCATTCGAGCGGATTCGGATAGAAAAATTTCGTGCCGTCGAGCGAAACGCCCGACAGCAGGCCGTTGTAAAGCGTCCGTTCAAAGACATCCATGTATTTGGCGTCGCCATGCAGCAAAAATAGCCGTTCATTCAAAAAATCATTCGCCACGGCGGCGCAGGTTTCGCAATAAGCCGTGTCGTTGGGCAGATAATAGTTGTGACCGAAGCCTTCGATGCGCGGGACCGCCCCGATACCGCCGGTCAGATAAAGTTTTTTGCTGACGATATTTTCCCAGATCGTATCAATCGCATGAATGTAATCCTGATCGCCCGTCAGCGCCGCCACATCAGCCATGCCGCTATAAAGGTAACCGGCGCGAACGGCGTGGCCGACAGCCTCAGTTTGCGTCACCGGCGGGATGCGCGACTGGTGATAATTGTCACCGCCTGGCCGGGTGCCGCGCACATCAATGAAATATTTCGCCAGATCGAGATAACGTTCGTCGCCAGTGACTCGATAAAGTTTGCACAGGCCCATCTCCACGATTTCATGGCCGGGCCAAACGTGTAATTGATTGGTGGCCGGGCCGAAAACCTCGCAAAGCAAGTCCGCTTCCTTCCTCGCCACATCAAGCAGATTGGTTTCGCCGGTGGCCTGATAGTGCGCGGCCGCAGCCTCGAACAAATGGCCGGCATCGTACAATTCATGGCTCTGCTCCTCTTCATTGACCCAGCGTTTGTTGCCCGACCAGGCATGCGGATGCTGCGGATCAATCGTGCGCGCCGTGTAAAGATAGCCGTCCGGCTCCTGCGCCGATGCGATGAGGGCAATCAACTTGTCGAGATACGCCTGCATCGCCGGGTCCTGCTGGACCGCCAGCGCGTAAGAAGCGCCTTCGGACACCTTGTAAACATCCGTGTCGTCAAACGGAAAACCTGGCGGCTTGCGGTCGGTAATTTCTTCGCCGCGCAGCACGGCGGCGGCGCGCGTGAAATTATTCATGCGCCCCGATTCCTCGCACTTGCCGAAGGCGTAGGGGATTGTTGTGACGCGATTGGTTTCCAGGCGCGGCGCCCAAAAAGTGTCGTCCAGGTGAACCGCGGTGAACGGCACCGGTTTGAATGGATAATCGCGCGACTCATTTTGTTTTTGGGCGCCGCCGCTGGATATCAACGCCAGCACGACAAACGTTCCAAAAATCAAAATTCGCCGAATGTTCATGTTACCCCGCCGGCCAGTTCTTCAACCCGTAATAGACTTCGTTGTTACGCAATTCCGACTGAAATTCCCGTAGAGTTGTTCCTTCATCTATAATCAACAACTCAACGTCCGCCATTCTCGCAAAGTCTTCGACCATCTCGGTCGTAACAGTTTGGCTGAAGACGGTGTGATGCGCGCCCCCGCCATTAATCCAGGCCGAGACTGCCGTCTTAAAGTCAGGTTTGCATTTCCAAATCGCCCGCGCCACGGGAAGTTTCTTCAACGGCTTGTCCGGTGCCACCACACTCACTTCGTTCAGGATCAATCGAAACCGATTGCCCATATCTACCAGGGAAACGTTGAGGGCTTCGCCGGGCGCCGTATCGAAAACCAACCGCGCAGGGTCGTCTTTGCCGCCGATACCCAGCGGATGCACTTCCAGTGATGGTTTGTTTCGCGCTATGCTCGGGCAAATTTCGAGCATGTGTGCTCCTAAAACCTTCGGATCCCTCGGGTCAAGATGATACGTATAATCCTCCATGAATGAATTTCCCCCTTTGAGGCCTGAACCCATGACTTTGAACGCTCGCAACAGAGCGCACGTTTTCCAGTCGCCTTCCGCCCCAAAACCGTAGCCTTCCGACATCAAACGCTGTACCGGCAGTCCGGGCAATTGCGCCAAACCGTGCAAATCTTCAAAAGTCGTCGTGAAACCCTTAAACCCGCCTCGTGCCAAAAACGATCGTAATCCAAGCTCGATCCGCGCCGCGTCGCGCACTGATTTTGTAAATGATGGGTTTTCTACCAGGCTGTAACTCGACTTGTAGCTCTTTATCAGGCGCTCAATTTGAGACTCCTCGACTTGGTCGATAACCTGAACCAGATCGCCAATGCCAAATCCGTTGACCGAAAATCCAAGCCGCATTTGCGCTGCAACTTTATCGCCGTCCGTTACGGCGACTTCGCGCATATTATCGCCAAAGCGGCAAAACCGCGCCCCCTGCCAGTCACTCCATGCGGCTGCCGCGCGGGACCACGCCCCGATTTGGTTTTGAACGGCTTCCTCCCGCCAAAAACCGGCAACCATTTTCCGGTTCAAACGCATTCTGCTCATGATAAAGCCGTGCTCGCGATCACCGTGCGCAGCCTGGTTCAAGTTCATGAAGTCCATGTCAATGCTGGACCAGGGAATGTCCCGATTATATTGCGTGTGCAGATGGAGAATGGGCTTCTGGAGGATCTTAAGGCCGTTGATCCACATCTTTGACGGTGAAAACGTATGGCACCACGTGATTAATCCAATACAGTTCGAAGCGCCGTTGGCTTCCATGCAAAGCTTGTAAGCCTCATCACCGCTCTTTACCACCGCTTTGAAAACCAATTTGACGGGTATAGACTCCGCGGCCTGGAGTGCGGCGGTTATTTCCTTCGAATGAGCCTCTACCTGTTTAAGCGCTTCATTTCCATATAAATGTTGGCTTCCGGTGATAAACCAAACTTCAAGTTGTTGTAGATCAGTCACAAATTACTCTCTTCAATATCAGGCGCCCTCAGTCCAGACAATGCGCCCTGTTGATTCCAAACGCGACCCGTGAATAAACATGCGCAACGAGTTGAATCTGAATGGACCTCGGCGTTATGTAACACTTGCCGACATGCTCCCACAAGGCCGAATTGCGCAAAAGTGTCGCCAATTTGCGCAACCGATTTCGTCAACATCTTCATATTTACTTTCCGAAGTTCCTGCGATAAGCCAGCGGACTCATTTGCGTCCCTGCCCTAAAATATCGCGCGAAATGCTGAATATCCGAAAATCCCAGGGATTCTGCGATCTGCCCGATCGGCAGGTCTGTTTCCACCAGCAGCCGCATGATTTGGTCGGTTCGCAGCCGTTTGATATAATCATGTACTGAGGACTCCATCTCTCGCTGAAACTTTATTTCCAAGGCCCGTCGCGATAGTCCCGCCGCGCGGGACACATCCAGGACCCTGATGTTTTCTCGAATATGGTCGCGGATGAACTGCAGGGCCTTTTGCAGGTTTAAATCGGAAATGGCCATATAATCCGTCGAACGCCGCACAACCACGTGAGTTGCCGTCACGGTTATTTTGGATTGCTCCGTCTTTTTTCCCCGCAGCAAATCGTTCAGGACGCGTGCCGCTTCATAACCCGCGCGCTCAAAGTTTATGGCAACGCTCGACATGGCAGGCGAAGAGAGGCCGCAGATGAGTTCGTCATTATCAGCGCCCAGCACACTGACTTCATCCGGTATCGATAGACCCGCTAATTTGCAGGCCTCCACGACTTGCTGTCCGCAATCGTCATTGCATGCCATCACACCGACTGGTTTAGGCAGGGATTGCAACCAATTCGTCAGTTTTTGCCTCTCCTGCTGCCAAACATCGGTTGCCCCGTGCAGCGTGCAAAAGGCGTCCACTCGGAATCCGGCCCGCTCAATATGCTGTTGAAATGAATTCTGTCGGCCCTCAGACCAGACGAACGATTCAGTATTCGAAACCGGCGACGGAGCGCTGCCATAGCCGCAGTAGGCGAAATGCTTCAACCCGCGGCTTAGCAGGTGTTCGGCGCCAATTTTGCCGATGGCCATCGAATCAGTCACTACGTTGACCAGGCCGGGAATTTCAGTTTTGCTGTGCCCGACCACGATGGCTGGAATCTTAAGCGCAAGGACTTCCTCCAACTTGTCCACATCCCGCAAAATGATTCCATCGATGTCCAATGTCTGCAGTTTTGGCCACGCTTTTTCAAGACCGCCTGGTTCCCAGTAAAACGACCACGGCCCATAGTGCTGCGCGTGTTTGACAATGCCCGTCAACAAAGCCCGGCCCGATGATCGGGAAGATTCAATGAATAAACCAATCAGCGGAATCTTTTTTAGCGGCTTTTTCAAGTGTTTAAGCGCGGAAAAATCTTTGGACGACCATTCTTTGGAATCGACAAATCCTAACGCCCGGCGCGCTCCCCGAACAACGCCAAAATGCGAATACTTTTCACCAAATTGCGCACGCTACGCGAGGTCTTGAACCCGGGGCCCTGTGACTGCCGTTTGAATTACAATATATAGATTTATGGCCGACTGCTGTTCCCTCTCCGCTCCCATAGGATGGGAGCGGAGAGGGTCAGGGTAAGGCGAGGGTTCAGGGAAAGTTCTCGCGCCGTTTCCTCCATGCGCAAAATGGCGATTTATATACGCAAAATGGTTTTGGTTACTCTATCTGTCAGTTGCTAAATTGCGCACCGGGTTCCCGATATATGAAAAAGCCATTTCTTTCCCTTGTGCTCCTTTGCGCTGCATCCGTTGCCGTTGCCGATCCAACGCTCACCATCCGGGCAGATAAGATCGTCAAGCCCGCAAGTCCCATGCTGTATGGCCTGATGACCGAGGAAATCAATCACAGCTACGACGGCGGCCTGTATGCCGAACTCATACAAAACCGCGCATTTCTGGACGATAGCCAGACTCCTAAATGCTGGTCCCTTGTTCAAAACAACGGCGCCGCCGCAACCATGGCGCTGGACACGGGTGAAACATTCAACGGCAAAGTTTCGCTTAGGTTGGATGTGACTTCGGCATCAAAAGACAGCCCGGCTGGCGTTGCCAACGAGGGATACTGGGGTATCCCGGTTTTTCCTTCCACCCGTTACCACGCTTGCTTTTATGCCAAGGCGTCACCGACTCTCTCAGGACCAGTCGCCGCCAGTATCGTCAGCGATGATGGTGCGACTGTCTACGCAAGCGCGCGTGTCTCGCATCTTTCTTCAGATTGGAAGATGTATCAAGTCACGCTCAAAACTGGCCGTGCCATCACGCCTACCGCCAAAACGCGCTTTCTTTTGAGCGTCGAAAATCCCGGCACGGTTTGGCTTGGATGTGTTTCGCTCTTCCCGCCCACCTGGAAAAATCAGCCTAATGGTTTTCGAAAAGATCTCCTTCAGATGCTTATTAATATGAACCCCAAATTCCTCCGTCTGCCCGGAGGGAATTATTTGGAAGGGAATACGATCCCCGATCGATTCGATTGGAAAAAAACAATCGGACCCGTAATTGATCGGCCGGGGCACGATGGCCCGTGGGGATACCGCTCGACAGACGGACTTGGGTTTCTGGAATATTTGCGCTGGTGCGAGGACATGAACGCCGAGCCTGTCCTGGCGGTTTATGCCGGATACTCTCTGAATCATACACATGTCAAGCCCGGTATCGATCTCGAACCGTACGTCCAGGATGCCCTCGATGAAATTGAATATGTCACCGGCGCAACCAGCACAAAATGGGGTGCAAAGCGCGCCAAAGACGGCCATCCTAAACCCTTTCCCCTGCATTATGTCGAAATCGGAAATGAGGATTGGTTCGATGGCTCCGGCTCTTACGACGAACGATTCACACAGTTCTACAAGGCCATCAAGGCCAAATACCCTCAATTGCAGTGCATCTCAACCATTGGCAACGATGCCGACGCGAACTTGCGCGTCCGTTCCTCCAATCCCGATGTGCTGGACGAACACTATTATCGGAGCGCCCGGGTCTTTCTGCGTGATGCCAGCCATTTTGATAACTATGATCGCAATGGACCGCGCATCTTCGTCGGAGAATGGGCCGCCCACGAATCGACATTTCCTCCCTGGGACCGTCGTTCAGCCGATTTGCCCCCAACTCCAAATATGAAAGCCGCCCTCGCCGACGCGGCCTGGATGACCGGCATGGAACGAAACAGTGATCTCATTCAGATGCAATCCTACGCCCCGCTCATGGTCAATGTGAATCCCGGCGCCCGGCAATGGCGCCCGGACCTCATCGGCTATGACACGCTTCATTGCTACGGTTCACCCAGTTACTACGCCATCAAGATTTTTGCCAACAATCTCGGTGACCAAATTCCGGCGGTCACATCTGATGATTCGACAATTTATGATTCAGTGACCGAAAACAGCAAAACCGGCGCGATTATCATTAAACTGGTTAATGCTCAAACCAACGCGCAGACGCTTAAACTGGACATCCAGGGCGCGCGCCTTAAATCCGACGGCACCGCCGTCACCCTCGCCGCCGCCCCCGACGCGACCAATTCCATCGACAACCCAACAAATGTCGTTCCTGTCGTCACGAAAGTCACCGACATCGCCTCTCCATTTAGTTACACCGTGCCCGCAAACTCCATCGTCGTCCTTGCGTTGAAATCCAAATAAGAGATAACATGCGTGTTTTTGCGTAGCAGCCGACACCCCTTATAGGAGCGGACGTGAGTCCGCTCTAACTAATTTCACGGTTTGATAATCGATTACCCCTTGTCGTCCAGTCCGCCTAACCGTCGGCCTATAATTCTCCCTCTCCCAGCCCGTCCTCCGTAGCACCGCCCGTCACATTATTTTCGAAAGCACGCACCTCGCCCGACCGTAAGGATAAACGCGGAATAGCGATACTGCGGAGGGTGGACGGGAGAGGGCAGGGGTGGGAGAGCTTCTCGGAAGGTAATGCCGTGCCAGAATCAACGAGTGGCGCCATTTGATTATCGGGGCCCACCCATCCGTCCCATCGGTCCCATTCCCCCCGCTTCAACACTTTAACTCTTTAACCCTTCAACATGCTCCCAGCCCCTTGCGCAGTTCATTATCAGGACTATAGTTGGTATTTGGGAAAGGAGAATGTTTATGAAGCTGGCGAACGATAAAGACAACAAAAACGAATCCATGGTTCCGGTTTCGGGGGCGTCGGCCCCATTCCGGAGGCTGCAGCGATGGCAACGCGAAATTGGCAGGCTCTTCGGCAATCCCTTTGGCGATTGGCTGATGCATGCGGAGACCTCTGCTGAAGATTGGGTGCCCGCCATCAACGTCTACAAGGAAAAGGACAATATTGTAGTTGAAGCCGAACTCCCGGGCTTGCAGAAGGACGAAATCCAAATTTACCTGAGCGGCGATAACCTCAACATCGCCGGCCAGCGCAACGAACGACGTGAAGACCAGGGACGCGGCACATATCGGTCTGAGCGCTATTTTGGCCGCTTCCATCGAATAGTCTCGTTGCCATTTCCAGTCAATGCCGACGCGATCGAAGCCCGCTACTTAGACGGCATTTTGACCGTGATTTGCCCAAAAATCGAAGAAGCCAAACGAATTCGCGTCGACGTAAAAGTGGAATGAGTTTAGTGTCCCGGCTTCAGCCGGTGATTTCATTCAGCTTGCATTGGTGACCGCGAAGTACCGCTATCGTCCGCCGTATCAAACTACCAGACCGCAATTCTCCCTCTCCCAGCCCGTCCTCCGTAGTAGCACCCGTCCCGTTGTCTTCGGGAGCACGCACGTTGCCAGGTTCTGCAGACAAACGTGGAGTAGCGATGCTGCGGAGGGTGGACGGGCGAGGGCAGGGGTGAGGGTGAGGTTTTTACCAGTGTTTTACTGCTCCATGGGGACCTCCACCTCACGTGCTAAAATTCAAAACCTTCGGTTGCACAAGCCGGTCGAAATCCGCGTAAGACATCCGGATGACTTCCGTGTGCGAGCAAGCATTGAATGCAATTTCCTCATTGCCCGCGAGCGACTCGGCCACAAAGACTTCCATCCCATAGAGATTCCCAAACGGCGGCATCGCGCCGATTTCGCAATCGGGAAAATGTGTTTTAAATTCGTCTTCCGTCGCAAATTTCACGTTTTCCGCGCCGGTCATATCGCGCAGGTCCTGCATGATGACCTTTTGATTGGCCGGCAACACCGCCATCGCCATTTCACCATCGAGCTTCACAATCACGGTCTTGGCCAGCAGCTTGCCGGGAATATGCGCTGACTCGGCAACTTTTTGCATCGTATAAGCCGGCACATGCGAGACGACGGCGTATTTGACTCCCTCGCGGTCCAGATACTCTTTCAATTTGGCGACGGCCATAAAAAACTTTCTCCTTTTGAAACCATAATCTCAAAAACGCCCGAGTCAAATGCCGTTTCGTATGTGTTTGCCCAATCTTACTTGACGCAACACGCAACATGTCTCAAAAGTCAGATCTCTCGCGCCACGGCTTATCCTCTCTATAAAGCTCCAGCCTTTCCCGCATCTCGCCAACAATCTCCCGATTCATTCCGGCGGCCTTGGCCATGCGTATGGCGCTCGTGGCAGCCATTTGCGCCTGATCAAATTGCCTGTTCTCGGCCAGGGCCATGCCTAAGACGTCCTGCGCGAGCGGTTGCCTGCCGCCGGTCAATGCGTCAGCGCGTTTCGCCAGGTCGAGCGCCTTGCCGCCATTTCGGATTTCCGGACGTTTATCGCTGGCCAGGACCCGCGCGGCAAATGTAAGCGTTTGATAGTTGTCCGGATCCATTTGCAGCGCCTTATTCAGTTGATCCATCGCCTCAGCATCGCGGCCCCGATGCAACAATGCTTTGGCCCACTCCACGAGTGGTGTCGAATCACCGGGACTCAAACGCATGGCCTGGGAGAATTCATCGGTCGCGTCTTGCCAATCATCGTGTTTTGCCAAAGCCGTTCCCAGGTGCAGATGCGGCGCTGAATCGGTTTTATCCAGGCTGATGGCCCGCCAATATTCATTCGTCGCTTCGCCAAAATCATCCAAACCAGACAATACGGTTCCCAGCCGATCATGCAGCGTGGATGAATCGGGCCGCAATTTCACCGCCTGCAGATACTCCTCAAGCGCGGCATTGGTTTGGCCCGTGTAATAGAGAAGGTCGGCCAGGTTGACGCAGGTTAGATAGGAGGATGGCGCGAGTTGCTGCGCGCGGCGGTATTGGTCGATCGCCGCAACCGGCTTGCCACCGTTTTCCAGCGCCACGCCGTAATTGAGCATCGCGTCCACGTTATCACTTGTAACGCGCACCGCATGGCCAAATAGCGCCTCGTCGCTGCTCCAGTATTGCAACTGCTTTTCCGTAACGACTGTTAACGCGACGAGAATCGCAGCAGCCGCCGGGCAAAGGAAAATTTTCGGCAATGAGAAGTGTTCCCAAATTCTTTGCGCCCCGAATGCCACGATCATAAAAATCCCGATGGACGGGATATACATATATCGATCCGCCATCGCGGCGTCGCCCACTTTGACCAACCCAATGACCGGCACGAGCGTGCCAAAAAACCAGAACCAACCGACAACTAAAAATGGCTGCTGCTTTCGCGCCAGCCAGACGCCGGCGGTGATGGCAATCAAGAACACAGAACAACCGATAAACGTCGCACCCGGAATGGCGTGGGGCATCGGATAAATGACTGCCAGCCTCACCGGCCAAATCAATTTAAACAGGTACGTCGCGATGGCGACTGGAACGTTTTCCAAACGATACACCAGCGGAACCGCCGCCAGCGACCTGACGGCGCCCTGGTTTTGGGCGATGTAAGTGATGATGCATGAGGCCGCCGTGAGAGCAAAGAATGGGATTTTTTCGACGACGACTCGTTGAAGCGTTGAAGGGGTGGCGGCGCCACTTGCGATAAAGCGGTGAAGCGGCCAATAATCGAGCAGCAACATCACGAAGGGCCACGTCACCAGCATGGGCTTGGACATGAGTCCTAGCGCGAAAAACACGAGGGCCAGACCATAAACCCATTGCGGATTGCGGATTGCGGATTGCGGATTGGCAATGGCTGCGTTTAGCGAGGACGAGGACGATTTATTTGAGGATGAGGATGACGATGAGGATGAGAACGATTCCCATTTGCCCCTGGCATATCGCACATAACACCCCAGCGCCAGCAACCCGAAAAACGTGCTCAAAATATCCTTCCGTTCCGCAATCCATGCCACTGATTCCACGTGCAACGGATGCACTGCAAACAACGCCGCAATAAACGCAGCCTGCCAAATCGCGCCATTATCGTCGGGTGAAATGTTCGTACCCGTCTCGGGTCTGCGACGCAGCAATTGCAGCCATAATGCAAACACCAGAACCGTATTCGACGCATGGAGCAGGGCATTGACGCAATGGGGCCCGGCCGGATTAAGCCCGAACAATTGACAATCCACCATGTGCGATAGCCAGGTGATCGGGTGCCAATTCGCCGAGTGAAACGTCGTAAACGCCCATTTAATTCCCGCGAGCGTCAGGCCGTTCCGGACCATCGGATTTTCCGTCACATAATCGCCGTCGTCATAAAGAATAAACCCATGCCGCGCCACCGGCAGATAAACCGCCAGCGTGAGAAGCGCGAGCAACAGGCCAATGAAACGCGGACGAGACATGTGCGCATATGTTATACACTCGGCGTGCCAAAGGCATTTTCGATTTTCAAACCATGAACCCGCAGGGGCGCGCTTTCGTTGGCCCTATTTCAGGCTGAAAGCCTAGACCATTTTAGCCGGGGGCAACGCCCTCGGATTAAACGCCCACCTGCACATTTTGTGTGTATATTTAAGGCAACACGGAAACGAGGCTGTTTTTAGCGAAAAAGCCGCTTGTTTGTTGGGGTTTTGAGATTTTTTGGGTGGAAACGGAAAACGGACGTTTGAAGATGGAAGAGCCTTGATCATTTGTTCACCATCGCCAACCATTAAAATACCGATGGCAATTCCGGTCAATATCCAGCCTGGTTGAGAAAATCAGCGTTCCTCTAAAGGAGTTCTTGGTGTCGTACTATTTCCGCTCATTATGCCACAGCGGCGCTGCGATGTCGGTATATCAAGAAACCGGAGTACGGGAAAGTTGAAAGCACTTTGCGCCTTTGCGTCTTTGGCAAGCCCAGGTTCCAAAAAGTTCCAAAAAGTTTCAATTGTTTCTGTTGACCATGGTCGGTCCGTGTGGGCAAAAGGAAGTGGGAAAACCGGAATGAAAATGAAAAATACAGGAAAACAGGAATGCAACCCGCCGCCATTTCTTATATTCGGCTTGGGTTGCCGTTTCAACGTTTCACATTTTAACGTTCTAACGGACCAGAGCGTTTGACAAATGTAATAGATAATGTTACTTAAAAGCGATGCGGACTAGCTGCCGATTTGCCATGGCTGTTCATGTGCTTACCCTGCTTGCCTACAATGAAGGTGACCGGGTGACTTCCGCCTATTTGGCTGGAAGCGTCAATACCAATCCGGTCATCGTCCGCCGTCTATTGCTGGCCCTGCAACGCGCGAAATTGGTAGACACATGCAAAGGGGCAGGGGCCGGGTCCCGGCTTAATTGCGCGCCTCGTCGCATCAACATGGCGCAGGTTTATCGGGCCGTGGAAGCGTCGGAAACCTTCGCGACGCCCTCGCGAAAGCCAAACCCCGATTGCCCGGTCGGCCAGTGCATGCTCGAAATGCTCGAGGAACTCTTCAATTCCGCGCAACGGGCCATGGAACAGGACCTGGAAAAGACCACGTTGGCCGACGTCATCGAGGCCGTGAGAACACGCTGTGGGTGCGTCGAAAGAAATATTTGACACGCATTTTTTTTGTGCGAGTATGTAATCACAATGGTTACATTAAGACTGGGGAGAAAGTGAAAGAAATATATGAATACGAACGAACGGAATGCGAGCGCAAATAGATTGGGCGCCGGGACTGCCTTCAGCAAGGCGTGCCGGAAGTGCTATGAAGCCATTATGGCGCAGATTCGCAGCGCGCGGAACGTCATCCTGGCGGAGGCACGCGAAAGTCTCCACGTTCAGGAGCGATTGCTCCGGCTGGCGGTGAATGAAGGCGAAGGGTTGGCTTGGCAGACAATGTATCCGCAGCTAGTGTTTCCGAATCTGGCTATGGAAAAGATCCAGGGCGCCGTACACTGGAGCCGGCGTCAGCGGTGAACAGAGCCGCGCGCGTGAGCAAGCGGTACACCCTTGCCTCGCGGTCGGGGCTCTGTTAGCGGCGTTTTGAATCCAGAAAACAAAGCAATAAACTATTAATACAAAGGAGTGATATATATGAGTGCTAAACTTGCAGGTAAAGTCGCGGTAGTGACGGGGGCATCCAAAGGCATTGGAGCGTCCATCGCAAAACATCTGGCCGCCGAGGGCGCGGCTGTGGTCGTTAACTACGCTTCGAGCAAAACCGGGGCGGACGAAGTCGTTTCCGAAATCAACCGCAACGGCGGCAAGGCGATCGCCGTCAAAGCCGACGTCGCAAAGAAAGTGGACATTGATCATTTGTTCGCCGAGACAAAGAAAGCGTTCGGCAAGACGGATATCCTGGTTAATAACGCGGGCATTTATGAATTTCTGCCATTGGAGCAGGTCACGGAAGAGCACTTTCACAAGCAGTTTAACCTGAATGTTCTCGGCCTGGTCCTGACCACTCAGGCGGCGGTCCGCCAATTCGGCCCGAATGGAGGCAGCGTCATTAACATCAGTTCTGTGGCCAGCACGGCCGCGCCTCCCAATGGTTCGGTTTACAGCGCCACCAAGGGAGCCGTGGATACGGTGACGAAATCCCTGGCGAAAGAGCTTGGATCGCGAAAAATCCGGGTGAACGCGATTAATCCGGGCATGATCGAGACGGAAGGCGTGCAATCCGCCGGCATTATTGGGAGCGATATGGAGAAAAATGTCGTCGCGCAAACGCCGTTGGGCCGTATCGGACGGCCGCAGGACATTGGATCCGTAGCCGCGTTCCTTGCCTCGGAAGACTCGGGCTGGATCACGGGTGAAACCCTGTACGTGGCAGGCGGCTTTGGCGGATAAATTTTTCGCCTGAGAGAAACAATCAAAAACTGATCGAAACTATGAAGCAGACAATTGAAATCAACGCATCAAACTTTGAGCAGGAGGTTGTGCAGTCGCGGGAACCGGTTCTGGTGGATTTTTGGGCGGAGTGGTGCGGGCCGTGCAAGATGCTCGGGCCGGCGCTCGATGAAATCGCCGCCGAACAGGCCGGGCGCGTGAAGGTCGCCAAAGTGAACGTGGACAACAATCCGGAATTGGCCGCGCGTTTTGGAATTCAATCCATTCCGACCCTGATCTACTTTGCGGGCGGCCGCGTGCAGGAACAGACCGTTGGCGCCGTGAGCAAACGAATGATCCTCGCCAAACTTGAGAAACTCGTCCCGGCATAAATCATTAAATTGAAGACATGACAATGAACACGATTGACCGCAACCAGCTCATCGGACAGCTCAACTGGCGCTATGCCACCAAGCAATTCGATTCGCAGCGCAAGATCGGCGCTGAAGAATGGGCCGCCCTGGAAGAGGCGCTCATTCTCACGCCGTCTTCCTTTGGTTTGCAGCCCTGGAAGTTTGTTGTCGTGACGGACCCGGCAGTTCGAGAGCGGCTCGTGCCCGCGTCGCACGGACAACGGCAGGTGGCGGATGCTTCGCATTATGTTGTTTTTGCCATCAAGAAAAACCTAAGCGAGCAGGACATCGACGATCACTTGAACCGGATTGCTGAGGTTCGCGGTATTCCGCGCGAATCGTTGGGCCAGTTTCGAAACATGATGGTCGGCAGCCTTGTCAAAGGTCTTGATGAGCCGAAGCGGAACGATTGGGCCGGCAAACAGGTCTATATCGCGCTCGGCAATTTTCTCACGAGCGCCGCGCTCCTGGGGATTGACGCCTGTCCCATGGAAGGGATCGATCCCGCGAAATATAATGAAATCCTGGGGCTGAACGAAAAAGGTTTGAGCACCGTGGTAGCCGCCGCGGCCGGTTATCGCGCTGCGACAGATAGATATTCCCAGGCAAAGAAAGTGCGCTTCTCCCGGGACCATGTCCTGGTGAGAGTTTGAGAGGAATGAAAGGAAGTGGTTTATGAGAATCCCATCTGAATATCAGGGAAGAAGGACGGCGGACATCGTCCGCGCGTTTAGCACGAACGCGCCGGTCGCCGAGGCGCCGGACCAGCGTCCGCTAATAGACGACGGCGATTTGCTTGACAGCTATTCGCGAACCATCACAAGCGTTGTCGGCAAAGTTGGGCCGACTGTTGTGAACATACGGACGCACAAAAGCGCCACCCGCGATGGCCGGCCCGGACAGGATTCCGGCGGCTCAGGCTCCGGCTTTGTCATCGCGCCCGACGGCTTCATCTTGACGAATAGCCACGTCGTCCACGGAGCGGACAAGCTCGAAGTGACTCTGGCCGACGGCCAGATGTTTAGAGCTGGGCTCGTTGGCCAAGACCCCGAGGCCGATCTGGCCGTCATTCGCATCAATGCGGCACAGCAATTGCCGCACGCGCATTTGGCGGATTCAAAAACGGTTCGTGTCGGCCAGATTGCCGTGGCCATTGGCAGCCCGTTTGGTTTCCAACAGACGGTCACAGCCGGCGTGGTCAGCGCCCTGGGCCGTTCGATGCGGGCACAATCCGGCCGGTTGATTGACAACGTCATTCAGACCGACGCCGCGTTGAACCCGGGCAATTCCGGCGGCCCGCTCCTCAATTCGAACGGAGAAGTCATCGGCGTGAACACCGCTGTCATTTTGCCGGCGCAAGGGATCTGTTTTGCCATCGCCAGCAACACCGCCGAATTCGTGGCGGCGTGGCTGATAAAGGAAGGACGCATCCGGCGCAGTTGGATTGGCGTCATCGGGCAGAACGCCCCAATCCATCGCAGAGTCGTGCGCTTCCATCGTTTGGCGGCCGAATACGGCGTGCTCGTTACAGGCGCCGAGCCGGGTAGTCCAGCCGCCCGCGCCGGATTGCGCGAAGGCGATGTCATCGTCGCGTTCGCGGGCGAATCGGTATCGAGCATTGATGAACTGCACCGTCATCTCGTTGCCAGGGTCATCGGTATCCCGACGGTATTCACAATTATCCGGCACACGGAAAAGCTGGAAGTAATTGTGACACCGGAAGAATTAAAGCGAGAAGAGTTTAAGCGCTGAACGCAATGCCGGCGTTGTTGGATTAGTCGATTAATAGATTTTGTTGGGCGCACTCACCCGGCAATCCGCCAATCCACTAATCCATCCTTTCTACATTTGTAAGTTGCGTTGCATCGGCGGTGGTGATAATCATCATTACTGTCACGGTTATTGAAACTTAACGGTTGCATAAACTATGGAGGACAAATCAAACAACCCCCGGGCGATTTCTGCCCGGGAACCGGCTGCGCCACCACCACCGCCCAAAAAACGGAAATATCGCAAACAAATTATCGGAGCCGTGGTAGTGCCGGTGGTTCTGGCCATTGCGACTTTCTATTACTTCCATTTTATCGCTCCTTTCGAGGACACTGACGACGCGTTTATTGACGGCTACAGCACCTTCATCAGCCCTCGTATTTCCGGGCCGGTAATCAATCTGTTGATTACGGACAACCAGGTAGTCAAGGCAGGCGACGTGTTGGTGGAGATTGATCCCAGCGACTACGAAACGGCAGTGGCACAGGAGAAAGCCAATTTAGCGGCCGCAACGAGTCAGCTTGATTCTGCGAAGGCGCAAGTCAGTGTCAGCGAATCAAAAGTAACGCAGGCCCAGGCCGCAGTGGTCTCGGCAGACGCCGAAAATGAGCGCGCCGCCGCCGACCTTAAGCGTTACCAATCGGTCGAGAGCCGGGCCGTGTCCAAGACTTCGTTTGACCAAACGCAGGCGGAGGCACGTTCCGCTGCGGCAGACCTGCAGTCCGCGCAAAGCCAGGTCACGTCTGCACAAGCTGAAGTGACTTTGAGTCAGGCCGATGTCGAGTCCGCACAAGCGGCCGTCTTGCAGGCCCAGGCGCGGCTCAAACAGGCTGAACTGAATCTTTCCTACACGAAGATCGTCGCGCCATTTGACGGCCGTATTACCGCCCGCTCGGTCCAAAACGGAAACTACGTGCAGCCCGGCCAGGCGTTGTTTTCGCTGGTGCCGCGATACGTTTGGGTCACCGCGAACTTCAAGGAAACCCAGTTGACCGATATGCGTCCGGGCCAGCCGGTCGTGGTAAGTATCGACGCTTACCCGCAACAAAAATTCAAGGCCCACCTTGACAGCCTGCAAGCGGGTACCGGCGCAAAGTTCAGCCTGCTCCCGCCGGAAAATGCCGTCGGCAACTACGTCAAGGTTGTTCAGCGCGTGCCTGTGAAAATTGTGTTTGATGAAGACCTGCCAACCAATCTGGACATCGGTCTGGGCCTGTCCGTTAACCCCAGGGTAAGGGTCAGATGAGCGATGCGGCGACCATGGCACCGGGCGCGTGGCATCCGCGCGCCAATCCCTGGCTGATTGCCTTGGCGGTGATGTTGGCCACGTTCATGGTCATCCTCGACACGTCCATTGCGGTCGTGGCACTGCCATATATCGCGGGAAACCTCGGCGCCACCCAGGACGAATCGACCTGGGTTCTCACGAGTTATCTCGTGGCCAATGCGGTCATCCTGCCTGCCAGCACCTGGTTCTCCGGTTTTTTTGGACGTAAAAAATTTCTCATCGGCTGCACGGTTATTTTCACGGTGGCCTCTTTGCTTTGCGGCCTGGCGACGAGCATGACGGGATTGGTTGCCTTCCGTGTTTTGCAAGGCATCGGCGGCGGAACGATGCAACCGCTGTCGCAGGCCATCCTGCTGGAAAGTTTTCCGCCGGCCAAACGCGGGGCGGCGACGGCGGTATTCGGTCTTGCGATTGTCGTTGCACCCATCATCGGTCCCACGCTGGGTGGCTGGCTGACGGACAATTGGTCCTGGCGCTGGACTTTTTTCATCAATCTTCCGGTCGGAATTTTGGCGGTTTTTTTGATGTCGGTGTTGCTCGAAGACCCGCCGTATATTCGCGCCGGAAAGGCGGGCCGTTTTGACGGTGTCGGATTCGGTTTGATCGCGCTGGCCCTCGGCACGCTGCAAATCATACTGGACAAAGGCCAGGATGCGGACTGGTGGGGCGCGGTCTGGATACGTTGGTTTACGCTGATATGCATGATGTGTTTTATCGGATTTGTCATTCGCGAATTCAGCATCAGCCGTCCGCTGGTGGACCTGCATGTTTTGGAGAACCGGAACTTTGCGGTAAGTTCCGTTATGCTGGCGCTCTTTGGCATGATGGTCTATGCGCTGATTACGCTGCAGCCGCTGTTTTTGCAGTCGCTTCTGGGTTACGATGCCTTCACGTCCGGGCTCAGCGTTTGTCCGCGCGGGCTCGGCGCGATGGCGGCGTTAATTTTTGTGGGCGCCCTGGTGAGCCGGATTGATCCGCGCATCATTGCCGCACTGGGTTTCGCGTTCAGCGCGATTGCCAGTTATATGTTGTGCCGTTTGACGCTGCAAATTTCAATGAGCAGCGTCATTGTGCCGAATATTCTGGCCGGCTTCGGCTCGGGCCTCCTTTTCGTTCCTCTGACAACGCTTTCGGTGGCCACGCTCCGAAACGAACAAATCCCCAACGCCAGCGGGCTTCAAAACCTGATTCGCAATATCGGCGGCAGTATTGGGCTCTCACTGGTGTCCACGTTTCAACAGCGGTTGGCACAGGTCCACCAGTTCGAGATGGCTGGCCATATGTCTTCGTTGAACCCGCTATTCACACAGGCGACCGCTACGGCCCAAAATATTTTCGAGCGACGCTTTAGTCCTGTGGACGCTACATCGCACGCCCACGGCCTGCTTTACAACACTTTGATCCAGCAGTCGAATTACTGGTCGTTTATGAATGTGTTTTTCTTCGTCGCATGTCTCTGCGTCTTGTCTCTCGTTGTCATCCTCTTCTACGAAAAACCGCGAGTCATTCACGCCGTTTCGGTGGGAGAGTAATAAAGATATAAATTGATTCGAGGACGACGACGAGGACGAAAAATTAAGAAACGAAATGAAAGAAATGATTCTCATAGACCGGGAATTTGGCGCGGGTGGTTCGACCATCGCCGCCATGCTGGCCCAGCGGCTCGGTTGGAAATTGTTTGACGACGAATTGAGCCGGGAAATCGCCCGGCTCGCCAAAATCCCCCTTGAGATTTGCAAGAAACGGGAGGAGCGCAAAGACCCGATTGTGCACCGTTTGATCAATCTGATTTGGCGCGGCAGTTTCGATCGTAATCTGCCTTCGCCCGATCTGGCCATTCTGGACACGGACCGGTTGGTGTGCCTTATCGAACACGTTGTCAAGAAAGCGGCGGAAACCCGTCCGTGCATCATGGTTGGCCGCGGTGCTCACTATTTCCTGCGCGAGCGCAACGACATTCTTTCCATATTTCTCTACGCATCCCGTGATTTAAAATATCACCGTGTTCTCAAGCGCGTCGGCGGCAATGAGAAAGAGGCCATTGAACTGGTGGACAGCCAGGATGACGATCGCCGGAAGTTTGTGAAACATTATTTCGGGCACGACTGGCCGGACCGCCAACTCTACCATGCCATGATCAACACGGCCATCGGCGATGAAATGACCACGGAGGTTATTCTTAATTTGCTCAACGCGCTGAACCAAAAAGACGAGGCGGTCAAAACATGAGAAGCCTCGCTCCCAAAATCGTGTCGTCGGTTCATGGATCTTCGAATCCGCGCTTGCGTCCTGGAGTGCGGTGGCAAACGAAGTGCGACACCGCTTTCGAAGGTGTAGAATTGTCCGAATCGGAAATCTCGCGCAGTTCCAAAGCGGTGTCGCGGCCACCGCACTCCAGGACCGTGCGGCGGTTTGGACGATTCGTAGATTTGGGAACCGTTTTAGTATCCCTGTCCCTTATTGCCGGTTGCGCCGTGGGTCCAAACTATCAGCCGCCCAAAACCGCTGGGCCTGCGCAATGGACATCGCATCTGGCAGGCGGCGAATCCAATGCACCGGTCGACCTCGCAAAGTGGTGGAAAAATTTCGGCGATACCAATCTCGATTCGTTCATGGTGACAGCCGAGGAATCCAACCTGACGCTTCGCGTGGCCGAGGCGCGCGTGCGCGAGGCGCGTTACGAAAAGGCCGCTCTTTCCGGGAGCCTGTGGCCTTCCGTTGGCGCATCCGGGGCCTATTCGCGAAACCATTACGGAGAACATGCTTTTCCTCCGTTGGCCGGACTTCACATTCCCCTGGATTACAACCTTTACAACGCAGATTTTGACGCCGCGTGGGAACTCGACGTCTTTGGCGGCACGCGGCGCGCGGTAGAAGCGGCCAACGCCCAGATTGGCGCCGCCGAATTTGGCCAGACGAATGCCCTGATTTCTCTGCTCGCCGAAGTTGCGAGCGATTACATCAGCGCGCGCGCCTACCAGCAGCGATTGGACATTGCACGGAGCAATATCGAGGTGGAACAGGAGGTCCTGGATCTGACGACAAATCAGGCTGCGAACGGCCTGGCAAACGATCTGGACGTAGAGCAGGCACGCGCGTTACTAAAGACGACGGAAGCCCAAGTGCCGTCCTTGCAAACCGGATTTGATGAATCTGTTTTTCAATTGTCGGTACTGCTGGGCCAAACGCCGGGGGCGCTAACGGACAGGATGTCTATGAAGGAACCGATTCCATTGACTCCGCCGCTCGTGCCCGTGGGTTTGCCATCGGATTTACTCGAGCGCAGGCCCGATGTTCAACAGGCGGAACGGCAGCTGGCCGCTGCCACGGCGCAAATCGGCGTGGCCAAGGCCGATTTGTTTCCAAAATTTTCGCTGACCGGCCTTGCCGGCGTCCAGAGTATCAACTCCTACAATTGGTTTCAATACGCCAGCAAATATTGGAACGCTGGTCCGACGGTCCAATGGCAATTGTTTGCCGCCGGCAGCATCGTGGCCAATATTCACGTCCAAAACGCGCGCCAGGAACAGGCGTTGAACACTTATAAAGAAATCGTGCTTACCGCGCTGCAAGATACCGAGAATGCGCTGACGGCCTATGCCCGGGAACAAGTGCGGCGCGAATCACTCGCCCAATCCGTGGATGCGGACCAGCAGGCCGTGACTTTGTCCACGCAACTCTATAAGAATGGCCTGGCGGATTTTCTGCGCGTCCTGATTTCTGAAAATTCGCTGTACTCGGCCCAGGATGCCCTCGTGCAAAGCGATCAGGCGGTTTCAACCGATTTGGTGCAGCTTTATAAGGCCCTCGGAGGAGGATGGGAAGCGGAGACGAATGCGGCTTCGACGATGGCCGAGCGCACGGGAACCTATTAATAGGGGAAGGGGCCGAACATCGAACATCGAAGAAGGGAGAATTAAAAAGGAAAAAGGTTGAGACAAGAAACCGCAAATCCTTTGTCTTTTTCCCATATTTCATGCTACCTTTGCGGCAATGGCAATGAGTTACTGCAGTTCTCCATTTTTTTATCACCGCCGCCGGACGCGTGAAATTGTCATCGGCGATCCGGCCCGTGGCGGCGTCATCATTGGCGGCGACCATCCGGTCGTGAAACAATCCATGCTTACGTGCGATACCATGGACACTGCGGAGTGTGTCCGGCAAACGCTGGAACTGGTTGCCGTGGGCTGCCAGCTTGTCCGCATCACGGCGCCCACCGTCAAGGACGCCGCGAACCTCCGGAATATTGTGCGCGAATTGCGCGCCCAAAACTGCCTTGTCCCGATCGTTGCCGATATTCATTTCAAGCCCGAAGCGGCGATGGAAGCCGTTAAATGGGTGGATGTCGTCCGCGTCAATCCCGGCAATTACGCCGACAAAAAGAAGTTCGCCATCAAGGATTACACCGACGACGAATACGCCGCCGAATTGCGACGTATCGAAGACGCGTTCACGCCGCTCGTCCTCGAATCGATAAAATTGAAACGCTGCCTGCGCATCGGCACCAATCACGGCTCGCTCAGCGATCGCATTATGAACCGCTACGGCGACACGCCGCTGGGAATGGTCGAAAGCGCGTTGGAATTTGCCCGCATCTGCCGCAAGCACGATTTCCATAATTTCAAGTTTTCGATGAAATCGTCCAATCCCAAGGTGATGATCGAGTGCTATCGCCTTTTGGTGGCGCGATTGGATGATCTCGGTCCTGACTGGAATTATCCCATCCACCTTGGTGTCACTGAAGCCGGCGAAGGCGAGGACGGTCGCATCAAAAGCGCTATTGGCATTGGTTCGTTGTTGTGCGACGGCCTGGGCGACACTATCCGCGTCTCACTGACTGAAGATTCCCCGCGCGAAATCGAAGTCTGCACGGATTTGCTCGCACAAATTCCCAAGCTCACAGTTGCTGGGAAGGGGACGGATCCATTTCCCTTCGATCCGTTCCATTTCGAGCGCCGCGAAACGCCGGAGATTGAGTTGAGTGAAAACGTGCATTGCGGCGGCGAACAATTGATTCGCGTCGTTGTTACGCGGGCAACCTGGGACAAAGTCGCGCCCAAAATCCGTCCGAAGGATGACGTAAAGCCTGAAGCGGTCTACGAAGATCTGAACATTGCCGAAATTGATCCCGCGCGGGATTTTGAAATCAATTGCGAGACGCAGTTGGTCACGGTCAAGGATGGCGTTAAGTTGCCGGCCATCGCCGCCTTCCGCCGTCTGGCGGCCCAATTAAAACGGCTCGGACGCAATAATCCCATTCTGCTCAAGGATTGCCTTGCATTCGAACCGGTTCCGCTCGAACCCAAAATCGCTTTGCTTCGCGCCTCGGTCGTCATCGGTTCGCTGCTGGCGGATGGCATCGGCGACGCGATTTTGGTCCGTGGCGAATCCGGAGGGGGACAATCGTTGCGGCTGGCGTATAACATCCTGCAGGCGGCCGGTTGCCGCTCATTCAAGACCGATTACGTGGCGTGTCCGAGTTGCGGGCGCACACTGTTCAACCTGCAAACTGTCACCGCCCGCATCAAAGCCCGGACGGAACATCTCAAAGGCGTCAAAATTGCCATCATGGGTTGCATCGTCAACGGCCCGGGCGAAATGGCCGACGCGGATTTTGGATACGTCGGCGGCGCGCCCGGAAAAATCAATTTGTATGTTGGAAGAAACGCGATCAAATTCAACATTCCCGAAGGCGAAGCCGTCGAACGCCTCGTGGATTTGATTCGCGAGCACGGCAAATGGGTTGAGCCCGAAAGCCACGAGCACAAGGTTCCACAGCCGGCGTGAAGATTGGATCGGTGGATTGTTGGATAAGTGGATTGCTGCTTGAATTCGAGCCGTTGAGGTGAGATTCTTGGCACTATGGCCATTTTCATCCATATTGCCAGGGCGTTTGCGCTGCTCCGTTGTTGCTTTTCCAGTTCGTATCGTACTCGCGTGTGTGAACGATGGAAAAAGACACCGCAGCATCGGGTTATTTTTGAGATCGGCACAGGCGTCGTCGGCTTGATTGTCGTTGGGGCCAGAATCGCGGTGATTATTGTCAGCTCACGTAAATGAGGCTTGCAGGCGCGGCGCTGTCCTCTAAAATCGACGCGTTGACAAATGGTAGCATTTTGCTACCTTATTGACATGAGCCAGCCTGTAAAGGTCTCGGATGCTTTGATATTGGATGCGCGCCTGATGGGTGCCGCCGCCCGGCGGTCCATTGCGGGCCAGATTGAGTTTTGGGCCCAATTAGGACGCTCGCTGGAATTGCTGTTGCGCGGGGAACAGGTGCTGGCACTTTCCCGGGCCGGTCAAGCCAAACCACTTTCAGCTTGTCTTAAGTCGGCGGACTCACCCGCGGGCCGTCGCCGCGTCACAGAATATCTCCGCTCGCAGCCGTACCCACATTATGAGCCGGCCCCCGGTTTGACTGGCGCCTTGATTCGCATTGAAGCGAACGGCGCACGAACAGTCGGACGGTTTATTAACCGCAAATTCGTGCCGGTCAAGGCTCAGGGACCGTGAAAACTCAGGCAGGACGGAGCCATCCCACATCACGCCACGGTACGCGGATCAATTGAACGCCCCTTTGGATCGCCGTCCCATCCTGGTAGCATTGGCGGGGCCAAACGGCGCCGGGAAAACGACCTTCTATCATTCCCATCTGAAATCGGCCGGCTTGCGCTTCTTAAACGCGGATGAGATTTCACGCGAATTGGAGATAGATGCTTACGAAGCAGCATCCGTTGTGGCTGGACTGCGACGGGAATTGGTGAAGCAAGAAGTGAGTTTTGTCTTCGAAACTGTCTTCTCCGATCCAGTCGGCGAAAAGCTGGCGTTTCTGAAAGAAACCGCTGAATCGGGCTACATGGTAATTCTTTGCTTTATTGGTCTTTCCAGCTCTGCCAAGTCTGACGAGCGCGTCGCCATGCGCGTTACACAAGGAGGACACGACGTCCCAACCGACAAACTTATCGCCCGCTTTCCACGCACTTTGGCGAATCTCAAAGCGGCGATTGGCCAATTGCCTTACGTACTCGTGTTTGATAACGACGATCTGCGGCGCCCGTTCCGCCAGGTCGCAGCTTTCCAACAAGGGCGTTCATTTTGGTTAGCCAAACGGCAGCCCCGCTGGTTTGAAGATTTGATGCGATGAAAGAGATTAGACGCCAATTCATGTCTCAATGGAATCGCTGGCATTGAGCGTAGACCACGGCTAAAATCGATCATGCTTCAGGAATTGCGCGGTAGTCTTTTGCTGGATAGGAATTGGATTTTGGTTTTTTCGTTATTCGTTGGAATGACGCTCCGTAGCTGGCCGGCGGATGCCGTCAGGTCGCGGCCCAATATTATCGTGATTCTGGCCGATGACCTGGGGTTTTCGGATCTAAGCTGCTACGGTTCTGAAATCCCAACTCCGAACCTCGATCGCATGGCGGCGCAGGGATTACGGCTCACTCAATTCTATACCACTCCGCGATGCTGTCCCTCGCGGGCCGCCTTTCTGACCGGATTATATCCCCAACAGACCGGCGTGGGCGACATGATGGAAGACCGCGGCATCCCCGGGTATCGTGGCGAACTGAACCGCAACTGTCTGACGGTTGCCGAAGAACTGCGGCTGGGCGATTACCATACTGCCATGGTCGGCAAATGGCATCTCAGTCACATTTACTTTGACGGAAAAAAGCAATTAAACTTCCGCTCCGACGTGCCGTTCTGGGACACCAAAGATAGTTGGCCGATGCAGCGCGGCTTTGAAAGTTACTTCGGCAGCATCCATGGCGTGACGAGTTACTACGACCCGTTTTCGCTGGTGGACGGCAATACGCCCATCCGCGCCCAGGGCATCAATTTCTACTATACCGATGTCATCACGAAACATGCCTTGATGGACCTCGATCAGTATGCCGGCGTGGGCGCACCCTTTTTTCTTTATGTAGCCTACACGGCGCCCCATTGGCCGTTACAGGCTCCGGAACGCGACATCGCCAAATATCGGGCCCGTTATCTCGCGGGGTGGGACGACATTCGCGCCCGCCGCTATCAGCGTCAGCTCAAGTTGGGCATCATTGATAAATCCTGGCGCTTATCGCCTCGCGACCCGCGCGTGCCGCCCTGGACCAATGTCGTGGACAAATCATGGCAGGCCAATCGCATGGCCACGTACGCCGCCATGGTCCAGCACCTCGACGACGGTGTCGGACAAATCATGACCCGGCTAAAGAAATTGGGTCTCGACAAAAATACCCTCGTTATTTTCTTCTCGGACAATGGCGCTTGCGCGGAAGACGTCATGCCTGAATGGTATGATGTTCCCAGCCTGACACGCGACGGACGACGTGTTTGGGCCGGCAACGATAATCATTCCAAATTCGCCGGTCCGGTCGACGTCTGGCAGAGCTACGGCATCCCGTGGGCAAACGTCAGCGCTTCGCCGTTTCGGCTCTATAAACATTTTGCGCACGAAGGAGGCATCGCTGTGCCGTTTATCGCGCGCTGGCCCGCCGTGATAAAAAACACCGGGGCTATCTCAACCGCGCTTGCCCATGTGACCGATATTAAGGCCACGCTGATTCAAGTGGCCGGAGTGAAGCATCCGGACAGTTTCGAGGGACATTCCATTCTTCCTCTGGAGGGTGAAACTTTGCTCCCCATTTTCGAAGGACGGGATCGTCCGGACCGCGTCCCCATCTTCTGGGAGCACGAAGGCAATCGCGCCGTGAGATTGGACCGATGGAAGCTGGTCGCCCTCCAGGGACATCCATGGGAACTGTACGATATGAAAACTGACCGGACCGAGTTGACGAATGTCGCGGCGCTGTACCCGGAAAAAGTGAGGGATTTGTCAGGCATGTACGATGCCTGGGCGCAGCGTTGCAACGTGGTCCCGTCCCGGAAACTGCCCGGTCAAAAGCCGATTGTGCCGGCGCCGGGAACGTTGACGGCGGATGACTAAAAAATCGGATTACGGCTTCACCGATGCCATTACGCGTTTGAAGAAGTCGTAAATGCCGGTGTCGCCCATGTCTCGCGCGTTGGCCAGTTCTCCTTCCTTTGTGACATAGAGAACTTTGTTGTCGGAGGAGACAATCGCGACGGCAGGGATGCCTTTTTCGATCGGCACCCCATAAGATTTGGCGACATCCAGGTTCTTGTTGAATCGGCCGACACTGACGTCGACGATCTGGAAGTCCTTCGCCATTAACGTTGCGCAATCCCCCTTGCTCATCGCGTGGTGCAGTTCCCGGCAGTCCGGGCACCAATTGGCGCCAAAGACAACGATGACCGCGGTGTGTGAGTCAGTGGCCCGCGCCAATGCCTGTTTAATATCGGCCCTGGCGTCCGCAGTATCGTTGTATGGAGCGTCCGCTGCGGCGGCATTGTGCGTGATAGTGCAAGCGCCTAAAGCCAGTAAGTTGACTATCAGTAGTGCTGCAATGTGCTTTTTCATAGCTTTGTTTCCCTTGATGTTCGAATCAACGATAGTATAGTCAATAAACGGGCACACTGCCTAACGAAAATATGCAACCACATTTCCATCGCCATAGTTGCCCGCAGTGTGGACATTATGTGGGACTGCGGCGCGTCCATTTTGGGTCGCGTTACGCGACCGGGACCTGCAAGTCTTGCGGGAGTCAGCTTTGTTTTTGTGTCGGGAGCAGCCGGTTGAGCGTTGCTTTGTGGTCTGTCTGCTATCTTTTGGCATGCTTGCTGTTTGGGCGGTTCCATTTAATTCAATGGTGGGTCTTTGCGCTTTTAGGGCTCGCAGGCGCTTTTCCGGCGGTTGGCGTGCTGCGGGTTGTGCTTGCACCACCGACGATATCTTCACGGTTGAATCCTAAGGATGCCTGACGCATCACAAAGTAGTCGATTAGTTTGCAACCGGAACCGTTGCAGCCGGCCTTGACATAATCTATATTTGGTCGTTAGGCCGCATGGACCAACATGTCACATATTGGGGCGATTTGGCTGACGACGCTGTCAACAGGTCACGTGATCTCGCGTCCTCACTCCCGTTTTGGGAACTGGCACTAGCTGTTGTCGGGACTCTTGCCGGAACAGTGATCGCATCGTTTGGGATATTTTTTATTTTTCGTTTCACCGCTCGGCAAATTCAACGCGCATCTCCAAAGTTTCGCCGGTGTATATGGATTGGCGCGACGATCTTTGTGATTTATCTGGGGCTTTACATCGGCACGACGGAAGTTCGCCCGCAAGGGTACGGCGGGCTGAAAGGTCCTCTGAGGGTTCGAGTTTTTCAGAACGAAACGCATTTAGTCGCGTTTTATCCGCTATATTTGGTCGAGCGGTGGATCCGGAACGGCTCTTTTACGGTTGCAGTCTATTATTTTAATCTAGAATTCAAGGATGGTCGTTATCCACATTCGTGGTTATACAATGATGGCGTCTACGGACGTATTTGGTACGACTTTTGACGGAATTACGAATAACCATGACTGGAGCCGAACGCCAACTCAGCGCCGGCGATATGCAGGCGGTATTCGTGCCGTGGAGGGGCATGATCGGCATTTCATTGCGACATCGGGGTGTCGAGTTGCTTCGGCGGCTTGAAAACCTGGACGCTGCCGCTGAAAAGGGAAGCACCGCCGGCATTCCATTGTTGTATCCCTGGGCCAACCGGCTTTGGAAGGCCGGCTACCAGTTTAACGGACGTGAGGTGTCGTTGGATGTCAATTCGCCGTTGTTGCATGGCGATGAAAAGGGAATTCCCATTCATGGCATCAAATGGTCCGCGCTTCACTGGAACGAAATTTCTTACGAACCAACCCGGCTTGTTGCCCGGTTGGATTGGAATCGTAAAGAATGGCTTTCTATATTTCCGTTCAATCATGCCGTCGAGATGACAGTTTCCCTGTCGCCGGAGGGTCTGACCATTGAAACAACGGTTCTGGCGGGAGAACTCATGCCAGTCAGCTTCGGCTTTCACCCTTACTTCGGTCTTCCGAATACGCCTCGGGCACAATGGCGTTTGAAGTTGCCGAAAATGGCCAAATTTCCGAGTGCCGAAATGCTTGCGCAAAGCGATTTCCTTCTGGGAGACAGCCATTTTGATGATGGATTTAAGTTTATGGAATCGCAGCCGGAATTTTCCCTATCGGATGGAGTACGCGAGATAACGGTCCATTTTCTCAAAGGCTTCCCGTTTACACAGATCTTCGCCCCAAAGGACAAAGATTTTATCGCCATAGAGCCGATGACCGCGTCGACAGCGGCCCTGAATCGCGGAAATTATCCGATCCTTCGAAGCGGGGACGCGTTTCAGACAAGGTTTCAAATTCGGGTGAAATGACATCTACCTGCTACGTGGTGCGTGGTGCGTAAAGTATTGTCAGGCATCGTTCCCAAAGACTTGACGCACCACGTTATACGCATCACGCTTTCCGCCACCGAAAGTGTAATGTTCCGAAGGTTGCTTTCTCCCTCGTTTCCTGCGATATTGGGAGTGTAATTTGATTTGAAGGATTTATGTCTCCAAACGAAGCAAAAACATTGACCCGGGACGTTCAGGCGTCGGTGGTTCCGGTGGGCACAAAGGTTACGTTGCAAAAGGGCGGCCAGGCGTACGTGACCCAGTCCCTGGGCGGCGCCTACACGGTAATCGTCAACGGCAACATGTTCCGCATTGACGGCAAGGATGCCGACGCGCTTGGTTTGGAAATTAAGTCCGCGCCCGCTACTGCCGTTTCCGGGCCGGTGACGCAGGAACAGCTCGAAAAGCAAATCTGGGACGCGCTCAAGACCTGTTATGATCCGGAAATTCCAGTCAACATCGTTGACCTCGGCCTCATTTACGATTGCCACCTGGAAACTGCGGGCGAGCACAGCTTCAAAGCCGATGTGAAAATGACGCTCACCGCCCCCGGTTGCGGCATGGGACCCGTCCTCGCCCAGGACGTGCAGAACAAATTGCTCTCGCTCGAACAAATTGACGAAGCCAACGTCGAGTTGGTCTGGGACCCGCCCTGGAATCAGGGCATGATGTCCGAGGCGGCGAAATTGCAGCTTGGGCTGATGTGACTGCCGTCCAAACACCAAATTGGTCTTCGTTGCGCAAGGATTTTCCCATCCTTGACCAGCAGGTCCACGGCAAGCCGCTGATTTATTTCGATAATGCCGCCACGTCGCAGAAGCCGCGCGCGGTCATTGACGCGCTCGTTCATTATTACGAACGCGACAACGCCAACGTCCATCGCGGCATTCATGAATTGAGCAATCGGTCCACTGCCGCATTTGAGGAGGCGCGCGGGCGCGCGGCCCGGTTCATCAACGCAAAGAGCGCCGACGAAATTATCTTCACCCGGGGCACAACCGAGGGCATCAACCTGGTGGCGAATGCATGGGGCGCGAAAAATCTCAAGGCCGGCGACGTGATTCTTCTCACGGAAATGGAACATCACAGCAACCTTGTGCCCTGGCAATTGCTGGCGCAGCGCGCGGGCGCGCAAGTCGCTTACGTGCCCATCACCGGCGACGATGGCCTGCTCGACCTGTCCAAACTTGATTCGCTGCTGATGCCGCGCGTGAAAATATTTTCGATGGTCCACATCTCGAATTCGCTGGGCACACTCAATCCGGTCGCCGAGCTGTGCGCCCGCGCGCGCAAGCGCGGGATTGTCACGCTCGTGGACGGCGCGCAGAGCGCCGGGCATTGTCCTGTGGATGTCCAGGCCATCGGCTGCGATTTCTTCGCTTTTTCCGGCCACAAAATTTGCGGGCCTACGGGCGTCGGCGTCCTTTATGGCCGCGAGGAAATGCTCGACGCCATGCCGCCCTACCAGGGCGGCGGCGAAATGATTCTGAGCGTCGGGTACGACAAAACGGAGTTCAAGAACGCGCCCCACCGGTTCGAGGCCGGCACGCCGGACATCTCCGGCCCGATCGGCCTGAGCGTGGCCATGGATTATCTGGACGCCATTGGCCGGCAAAATATCTGGAACCACGACCGCGAACTGGCCAATTATGCCTATGGAAAATTGGCCGAAATCGACGGCATCCGCCTCTTCGGCCCCAAACTCAATTCCGACAATCGCGGCGGTCTCGTCAGCTTCCTTCTCAAGGACGTTCACGCGCACGACGTCGTAACACTTGCCGACCAGGCGGGCGTGGCGCTGCGCGGCGGGCATCACTGCACGCAGCCTCTTATGCACAAACTCGGCGTGGAATCCACCGCCCGCGCCAGTTTCTATTTCTATAACACGCGCGAGGAAGTGGATCGCTTTATCGAAGTGGTTCGGGAGATCCAGAAGTTTTTTAGGGAGTGACTCACACCGAATCCGCCACATAACCCGCATTTTTTAGTTTCATCGCGTCCCGCAAAGGAGGGCCGCTGAACATGCGGGAATATTCGCGGCTGAATTGCGATGCGCTTCGGTATCCGGCTTTAAAGGCTGAGCCTTCGGCTGTTTCGCCTTCGTCAATCATCAGTCGACTGGCCTCCAGCAAGCGGAGGCGTTTCTGATATTGAATCGGGCTCATTGTCGTCACTTCTCTGAAATGTTTAAAAAATGCGGAACGGCTCATGGACGGTGCTTTCGCCAGCGCGGCAACATCGACGTTATCGTTGAGTTCGGAACGAATCCGGTGAATGGCCTGAGATATTTTATGCGTTTTGCTCCCGGCCCGCGCAAACTGCCGGATTGCCGGTCCATTTTCTCCCTTGAGAAGATGATAAATGATCTCTTTGACAACTAACGGTCCCAGTATCGGCGCGTCACTCGGTTTCTGGAATAAGTTTCCCAACCGAATCCCGGCCATCAGCACTTGTTCACCGGCTTTTCCGATAAACACCGCGCGCGAAGCATTCTCCGGCTCTTTTGGAATGTCCAATCGAGATGCGATTTCGGCCAGAATCAGCGGATCCAAATCAATCAGCAGCGCCAGAAACGGTTTCCGGGGAGACGCCACGGCAATCCTGTGGACAACCGGCAAGTCAACTGGCGCAGCGGTATAACAACCTTCATCGAACTGGTAAATTTCCGGGCCCAGGACCACTTCCTTGCAACCCTGGGCGATGATGCCCAGGCACGCTCGCCAGTGTCGTTTCGAATGAGGCTCTGTTCGAGAGAATTTTAGGCAATAAACGCCCGGCACCGGCGTCCCATGCATTCCATCCCCGGGAGATCGTTGATCTGCTGGTGAGCATTCAATTGCTTCAACGCAAGGGAAAACGCGTGGCGTTGACACCTGAGAGCGCGACGTTTCTGGTGTCCACGAAGCTAGGTTTCTTCGGCGCAATTTTCCGGCACATCAGCGATCAACTCCTGCCGAAATGGCTGCAACTGACCGAAGTCGTTAAGACGGGCCGCCCAGCCACAAAGGTCAATACCCAGGCCGAAGGCGCGGAATTTTTCGCGAATTTTGTCGAGTCATTGTTTCCGCTCAGTTTTCCGGCGGCCACCGCGCTGGGCAGGCACCTGGGTATCGGCAAATCGCGCGGGCCCGTCAGCGTGCTGGATATTGGCGCGGGGTCAGGCGTTTGGGGTATCAGCCTGGCCAAACAATCGCCGCACGTGCGGATTCACGCGGTGGATTGGCCGGAAGTTCTGGAAACTACCCGTCGTGTCGCCGGGAAGCACGGCCTGGCGAACTGGCTCACGACGTCGGCGGGAGATTTCTTTGAGGCTGACTTCGGCTCGGGCCATCGCGTCGCCACGATTGGCCATATCCTGCACAGCGAAGGGCGTGAACGGAGCCGGCGATTGCTGAAGAAAGTGTTCGACGCCCTCGCGCCCGGCGGCACAGTGGCTGTCCAGGAGTTCGTTCCGGATGATGGCCGGAGCGGTCCGCCCAGTGCGTTGATATTTGCGGTCAACATGCTCGTGAACACCGAGGCTGGCGATACGTTTACGTTTAGCGAAATGAGCCAATGGTTGAAGCAGGCTGGATTCAAGAACCCGCGATTGCTGAAGGTGCCGTCGGTATCGCCGCTGGTTTTGGCGGAGAAACCCAAGTAATTTACGATTTACGATTTACGCTGGCGTAGCGATCTCACTCTTCAATAGGGCGGTCTGCGTTGAAGCCCATAGGGCTGATGTATTTGTAGATTTAAGGTGCCAAACCAATAATAAGCTCCGTTCAGGAGCGGCGTAGTCAGTTGCCACAAAATCTGAGATGCGCCTCTTCACAAGCCGATGCAATCTTTTTCGGTTTTGTAAAGGATTTTGTGTAAATGGTTTTTCTGTTTGGTTTT
>DASYYL010000202.1:0-1641 GCA_035933915.1 Verrucomicrobiia bacterium | reverse complement strand
GATGAAGATCGAAGTGCTCGATCACGTCATAATGGGAACATCCGGCCGGTCGTCATTGCGGGAGAGTGGGTTCTTCTACAGCTAAAAAACAACCCCGACCAATGTTGGCCGGGGCTTTTTATTGATCAATTTTGGTGACGTAAATGTTATGCCGGCACCAATTCAATTTTAACTTTACGCCCCAAGGCGCGGGCAGCTTTGCCCAGCGTGTTCAATGTGACCGAGGAATTGGACGCGTCCAGTAGCCGGTCCACCGCGGCGCGACTGGTTTTCATCCGCGCCGCCATTTGCGTCTTGGTCAGTTCCCTCTCTTTCAAGAGGTGATCCAATTGGAGGCTCAACGCCTGTTTAAGCGCACGGGACTCGACTTCACCCAGGATGCCTTGTTCTTTCAGGAAATCCCGGAAGTCACCACCACGATGATTTCTTTTGCTCATAGATTTTGCAGATATTGTCTTTTACGTTTTCTGGCCAAATCCAGTTCGTCTGGTGGCGTCTTTTGCTGTTTCTTGATGAAGCCGTGCAGCAGGACTATTTCCTGATCCACCACCGCAAACAACGTTCGTGCGATGCGGTTGCCGAGCCGGGAACGAACTTCCCAAAGGCCGTCACCTAAATTGTCAACCAAAGGCTTTCCAACTGGCCACGCATATTGCACCGTCAGAATGTCCGTGCCGATGGCCTTGCAGTCCTCTTTGGACAATGCTTTCAGCCACTCCCGCACCGGCTCATTGCCCGCTTCCGTCTTGAAAAAGACGACCTTGAGCGGGCGTTCAGCCTTCATCTGGAGAGTAGTGTACCAAAACTGATACGTTTGTCAAATGGAGAAACTTTTGGTTGTGGACGACCTCTTTACTGGCCCAGCGCCTTTTGAATCCGTTCGCTGACCATCTGCTCGCCTTGCTGCAATAGCGTCTCAAGCACACCGGTCATTTGCATCCGGCTTGGGCTGATGGGGATTAAGTTTTTGTTGTCGTGATAACTGAGCAATCCGTTGCTGGTCACGGTATGTTGAATCTGATACTGCAATACCTTGAACCAAATCTGTGTTTCATCGTCCTTCGTCTGGCCAACGGCCACCAGGCAGTCACGCTCGGTGCCTCCGAGAATGCCCAGCGAAAAAGTGTATCGCCCTACCACTACGTAGGTTTCCGGTTCTGGCGAGTTATCTTGCCTAATTTCAAATGCCCCCGGCGAATTAGTCAGGGCACCGACAATGGCCTGGGCCACCGCCGCGGCCGGTTTGCTGGTTATCAATTCGTGCTCTCCAAACAGATTTGCGTCCCGATAGTCTGCGCACAAGCTGTCAAACGCGCGCTTTGGCCGCGTCAGCCTTTCCACCCGTTGCCGCTCTGCATTCAAATGCTTATTGGCCTCGTTTTGCACCGCAAGTGCGTCAGCATCGCCAGGCTTGGCATTCAATGCGGCGCCCGCTGCCTGGGCTGCCGCTTCATAATTCGACGCTGCCAAATAAGCCCGGGCCTGTTGCATCGCCGACACATAGCCGATGCTGACCAAGTTGGTGCTGAAAGAGTTCGTTTGATCGGCGGTAATTGCCAGGGTCACCGATACCGGCTCATAGCCATACCGCGACAACTTGAACTGCGCAGTCTGTGGTGTCAGGTCCGGCAGCAACAACGG
>DASYYL010000172.1:0-18161 GCA_035933915.1 Verrucomicrobiia bacterium | reverse complement strand
TGAACCTATGGGACAGCCGCTTGGCCCACGATGCAAATTCTTAAATCCATTTTCCATTTCCGCTCTGGCTTTTCAGGAAATTCCGCGCAAAACTCCGCCGGAATCAATCGCTATTGGTTGGCAATGTCGGATTATCAACCGCGAAAAACACAAAACGCGCCAAAAATGCGGACGGACAGAATTTTTCCGTAAATTTTTCCTCAGGCAAAGGGCGCTAAGGACGCAAAGGTGATTGTGAGAATGGTATTAGGTGTCAAAAGAGTTAACATCGGTTACATGGTTCAACATCAAGGACTTAAGGGTTAACAAATCATTAACAGGGGTTAACAAATTGATGCAAGCATTTGAATTCCAATGTGTTAAGTGTTAACACTGGAGTTGTTGTCTGCAGATTTTTCAGCTCCGTAGGTGGGGAATATTTGTAGAATTGCCCGGAATCAAAAATCCCAAGCTCCGTCCAGGAGCGGCATATTCTGAAAACAGAGCCGCGACTGTGAGGGAGCCGGAAAGGCTATCGAGAAACCGCTTGCTCACGCGCGCGGCTCTGTTCTGATCGCCCATACGCCGCGTTCGCGTTGGGCCAGGATTCCCAAATCACGCAGGACCTGCAATTGCTGCCTAATCTTATCTTTGATATGGCGGTTGTCGGGATGGAGTTGCGCGAGTTCGCGTTCGTGGGCGTAAACGTCGGCGTTGGTGAACGTGTTCTCCTTTTCCGTAGGTGACGACGTCAGGAGTCTCTGACTTATTTCCTGGTTTGGTTGTTCGCCGTACTTTGGATTTGTCAGAGTCTTCTCACGTCGTCTCCTACTTTCGACGATCCTCCGCACGATATTCAGGACGTCGAGGGTCCAGCCGCGCTGGGTGATGGATAATTCCTTGAGCGGTTTGATGCGGCCGAATTTTTCGCGGACTTCTTCTGGCGGCGTAATCTTAACATGCGTAGCAGCCGACGTGAGGAGGCTCTGAATAATTTCGGAGGATTTATTGATCGGCGTAACAGGGTCCCGGCGAGATGAAACGATCTCAATCCGCGCGTCAGCGGGAATTCGGTCCAGGGCGAAATTGCAGCCGACCCAGCCGGCGCGACGGGCGCTTGCGGATAGCGGATTGCGTTTGACAATGGCGGATGGCGGAAAAGCGAAGTGCGGCACGAGGAGCAAGTTGCGAACGGTCCAGGTCTGCAAATCGTAGTGCATGAAATAATAACTGGGCGCGGCGTCCGTGCGAATGGCCCGCATCATGGATTCATACGCGCCGTCCATGATTGAACCTCCAATGGGCGTCTTTTGTCCCTTTAACTGGAACCAAAACCGACAATCCGGACAACAGAAATCGCTGGCCTGCGTATTGTGGGCGAGCCGGTTCAGTTTGGATGATGAACAGTTTGGACAGTAAAGGTTATGCTCGCCCCAGGATTCAGTGACCACACGGGCGCGCTGAGAATTGCTTTTGTAGGCGGCTGCGAAATCGCTGGTCATGGAAAGGTTCACTGCCCGATTTGACCAGCGTAAGGCGAAAACGGCAAACAATTTTGATCTACGATGCTATTTACTCAAATACGTTACGCCGCAGATTTAGTCGCGGTTTCCAGATACCCGCAAAATCTCCGTCTCACACCGCACGATATGAGTCGTCTCATGCTTTTTGCCGGTGGGCGTTTTGGCCCAGGCTTCCTGGAGGCTGACGTCAACCGTGGTGTGGACGACAGCGCCGCGTTCGACTTCGGCGCAGGAGAGGAACACGAACTTGGTCTCGTGAAAGATGCGTTCGGTCGGTATTTGCGGTTGTGGTTTGTCGTCCACGCGTGATCCATTGATCGAATTGGCGAACAGATCAAGATCAATTTGAGATGGATTTGATGAAACCCTTTCAGGGTTTTGGGGACTTTGGGGACGTTTAGCCGGCGTAGGCCGTCGGACGGCCAACGCCGGGCTGAGTGATGGAATCCCGTTGGGATTCTCGGCTAGTTTCGCGCTGGCGAAAACGGTTATGCTTATGGCCACGCGGAAATGCCGGCGCCAGATGGAGGTGATTTCGTGGTCGGCGCGTCTGGCCGCGAGGATGATGTGAACTAAATCGGCTTCAATTCCCACGCAGCCGCGATTGAGTTTAAGGGCGGCGATGGCGGTGGTGCCGCCGCCGAGGAACGGGTCGAGGACGAGGTCGCCGGGGTTGGTGGAAGCCAGGAAACAGCGCTCGATGAGGGCGACAGGCTTTTGTGTGGGATGTTTGCCGTGGATTTTTTCGTCGGAGCCGGGGGCGGAGAGGGTCCAGACGGAAGAAGGGTCGCGCGAAGAACGCGAAGTGCGCGAAGGTAATTCTTCTCCGTTACCCTCGCGGCCTTCGTGGCCTTCGCGCGACTCTATTTGAGGATGAGGATGACGATGAGGATGAGAATGATTCCCCGCGGCCCCAACGTCGCGCCATACAGTCTTCATCTGCTTTCCGGTGATGGCGCGCATGGCGTCGTAGTTGAAGACGTGTTTGCTCTTTTCATCGCGCGCGGCCCACAAAATGGTTTCGGTTGAGTGCGTAAAATATCGGCAGCTCAAGTTTGGCGGTGGATTGGGTTTTTCCCAGGCGATGTCGTTGAGGATTTTGTATCCGAGTTGTTGCATGGCGTAGCCGATGGAAAAAATGACGTGATGGGTTCCGCTTACCCAGATGGTGCCGTTCGGCTTCAAAACGCGCTGGCAGCGGGCAAGCCATGCCTGGTTGAATTCGTGGTTGAGCTCCGGGCCGCGGGATTTGTCCCAGTCGCCTTTGTCCACTTCGACCATGCGGCCGGCGTGGCAGGTGATGCCGCCATTCGACAGAAAATACGGAGGGTCGGCGAAGATGGCGTCGAAACGGCCGTGCGGATATTTGGCGGCGATGGCGTCCAGGAGTTGGAAACAATCGCCGTGGTAGAGGCGGAGGAAAGGTTGGTCGTGGGAGAAGATGAGGTTTGGGGCGGTTAATTCGGTTTGAGAATAATTCCCGTCTGTCCCGGGAGCCCTCACCTCACCCTGACCCTGTCCCCTCCCATCCGATGGGAGCGGAGAGGAAACAGCAAGCGAAGAGCCGTTCTCAGTTTTTGCGATATTATTGCTGTCGACAGAGGCCGGTTGGTTGTCCGTTTTCCAAATTGTTCCGTCTTCGCGGAGTTCGAAGTGGCGGGGTTTGAGGGGATGGGCGTGGGGTAAATCAGGACTTTGGATTAGTGGATTGCTGGATTTCTGGATTATTGGGTAAGCCGGCCCGGTGGCGGCGTTTGGTGTCCACCCTTTAGGGTGTCGGGATTCGGCGGCGGTTGAGGATGACGAACTATAGGCGGATTGGGGCGATTCCGGTTTCCGCTTGCTCACGCGCGCGGCTCTGTTGGAAGGCGTCTTTTTGATCGGCACGCCCAGATCAATTGATCAGAAAGGCGGATCGGATCAAGTGAATTTTGATTGTAGAATGCAAAATGTGGAATGGTATCCGCGAATTACGCTAATTAACGCGAAAAAGAATTTAACCAGGGAGTACACGGCGCGGCAGGCACGAACGAAACTCAAAACAAAACATTTTCGCGTATTTCGAGTATTTCGCGGTAAAGAATCCGTGTGTAGCCATGAGCCATTTGAGAACCAGGAAATACAAGGAATAGACGAAAACCAACTCTTGAATAAAACCTCACGCAGGGCACAAAGGGTTTTTAACCGTCCCCCGCCGCTGAAGCTTTGGAGGGCAGGCAGATAAAACACAGATGATGAATGAGGAAGGCGGGAAAGCAGGAAGGGGGCTAAAAAACAGAAAACAGTTCGCATGGGGTCAAGCAGGCGTTGTCAAAATGTAGATGTGGCCTGGCTGAAAATCGGCGAGACGACGGAAAGTTTTAAAGTTTGCGGCTTCGCCGACACAATGCCACGGTTTCAACGCGTTCTCCGCGTTCGACATATCCATGCGGTATCGCCCAGGGCGATTTTGAATTATTCTTTCCATGAATACACGCCTGCTCACTTGAAATGAGAACACGCCAAGACCAGACTGCATCTCAGCATCGCCGCGCCCCGGTTCGGCGCGTGCCTTTTTCTTTTGAGACCGGCAGGCGGGACGCCTGCCGTACGTGGTCGCTCTGTTTTATCTTTCTCATTGCATGTTTCACGATGCCGGCATCGGCGCAATCCGCTCCCAATAAATTCTGGCAGGCGCAAAGCATTTACCAGATCATTACGGACCGTTTTTACGACGGGGACACAAACAATGACAATGCGGAAGGCACTTACGCGCCGTCGGGCAACGGCGGCTCGTCAGTCCACGGCGGGGATTTCGAGGGCATCGAGCAAAAACTGGATTACATCAAGGCGCTCGGCGCGACGGCCATCTGGATTTCGCCAATCGTCTTGAACACGGAAGGCCAATTCCACGGTTATTCCGGCTGGAACTTCTACGAAGTGGCGCCGCATTGGGGGTCCATTTCCAATCTGCAGCACATGGTCCAGGCGGCGCATGCGCGCGGGCTGCTCGTGATCGATGACATCGTTGTGAACCACGGGGGCGACCTCGTCAGCAGCAGCGGGAGCACGTTTAATTATCCGGCCGGCTATACACTCAGCTATGCTAACGGCAATAAAACGTATCCGGCTCCCTTCAACCTCACTGCGGCCAATCCGTCTCTCACCAATCTGTTTCATAATTATGGCAGTATTCAGAATTTCAACGACAGCAATCAGGTTGTCCTGGGCTGGCTGGACGGGTTGAATGATTTCAGGACGGAAACGTCCTACGTTCGGTCGAACATGGCGGCGATCTACGAATATTGGATTCAGCAGATCGGCTTTGACGGATATCGCGTGGATACGGCGCTGGAAGTGGATATGGGCTGCTGGCAGACTTTTTGTCCGGCAATCCATGCCTACGCCGCAACCAATGGCGACACCAACTTCTTCATGTTTGGCGAAGCGGATAACGGCTCGGAGGCGGTGGTAGCACCCTATACCGGGATGGCGGATGGCGGACCATTTGAATTTGATTCGGTTGTGGATTACCCGCTCTATGACAATGCCATTCAAAGCGTATTCGCCAGTGCCAGCGGCGCCACCTCGCTGATCCAAAATCATTATAATTCGGTGGACAGCATTTACGACCCGGCCTCGCGGATGCAACTGGTCACGTTTCTGGATAATCACGATAATCCGCGGTTCCTGAGCACCAACGAGGCCAATAACAACACCAACCGGCTGGAAGTGGCGCTGGCTTTTCTTTACACGTCGCGGGGCATCCCGTGCCTGTATTACGGCACCGAACAGGCGTTTGACGGCACCACCGACCCGAATGACCGCGAGGACATGTTTGCGGGAAGATTCAAAGACGGACCGTCCGGCACCGTCCAGCAACTCAGTTCGCCGGGGCCGGATAATTTCAACATGACTCACCCGCTCTTTTTGTGGGTTGCCCAGTTGAACAATTTCCGTCGATTGTATCCGGCGCTCACGCTGGGTTCCTACGTTAATCGGGCAAGCAACTCCAGCGGTCCGGGATTGTTCGCTTATTCCCGGATCATGAACACGCAGGAGGTATTTACGGTCTTCAACACGGCCGGCTCCAGCCAGACATTGCCGGCAACTACGCTGACTTATCCCGAGGGCACCGTGCTCTTAAATTTGTTGAACACGAACGAAAGTTACACGCTCACAGCCGGCTCGCAAACGCCTCCCATTTCCGTGCCGAGCACCACTGCCAAAATATTTATCGCGCAATCACAGTGGCAGCCGCTGGATCCGGTTGTGATCAGCAACTCACCCGCGCATTGGGCCACCAATGCACCCACCTGGTCGCCCATTGCGCTTCAGTTCAGCAAACCGATGGACACGAACAGCGTTCAAAACGCTCTCTATATTACTCCCGCCACGAGCGGCACATTCAGTTGGTCGCCCGCAAACGACATGCTGACATTCACGCCCGGCGGCGCGGGCCTGGCCGGATCGACCAATTACGTCGTTCGCCTCACCAACTCGGCGGTGGACGCCATTTCCGGCAAATCGTTGTTTGCGCCTTACGAATTAAAATTCCACACCGCGGCTTTCAGTGTTCACGATGTGACGCCACCGTACATATCCCTGCAAACGCCGACGAACGGAGCGACGATTTCCGGCAATTTAACCATTTCCGGGATTGCGACAGACAATGTAGCCGTGGCTAAAGCAGAGGTCCAACTTGACAACGATGCCTGGCAAACCGCGAGCGGCACAACATCATGGAATGCGAGCCTCAACAGTTCGAATTTTCTCAACGGGCCGCACCAGCTTTCCGCCCGCGCGACCGATACATCCGGGAATATCTCCGCGACCAACACGATCAGCATCTGGTTTTTTAACGTGCCGGGAAATTATCTTCAACGTGTGAGCGGCGGCAATCCCGTAAACGTCACCGATTGCAGCGGCAATGTCTGGCTCAAGGACACCCCTTATAGCTTCGGTTCGTTCGGCTATTCCGGCGGCACAACCGGTGTTGTGGCCAACACCATCAGCGGCATTTGCGCCAGCGCGCAAACGCTTTATCAACGCGAGCGTTACAGCACGTCGAGCAGCGGATTTTACTACGAGTTCGACTGTCCCGAGGGTATTTACCAGATCACGTTGCTGGAGGCGGAGACCTATTGGAACGGGCCGGGCAAACGCGAATTCAACGTGTTTATCCAGGGAAAGCAGGTCCTGACGAATTTCGATATTTATGCCACGGCCGGCGGAGCAAATATTCCCATCAGCCTTGTTTTCACCAACGCGGTGACCAATTCCCAACTCCAAATCCTTTTTACTCCGGGGGCGGCGGATAATGCGCGAGTCTCCGGCGCGCAGGTCCAGAAAATCGCCGATGTGTTCAGCGACACCGACGGCATTCCCGACTGGTGGAGGCTTGCCTGGTTTGGCCATCCCCTCGGTGAGGCTGCCGACAAGTCACGCGGTTCCGATGATGCGGACGGCAACGGCATATCCAACCTGACCAAATATTTAACGAGAACCGATCCGCTGAATCCCGCTGACTATCCGACGCCGCCAATTTGCAACATTACCCAAATTTCGGCATCTCCAACCAATGTCCAAATAAATTGTCTAGCGGGGACTAACTGGACCTTTCAGCTGCAGGGCCGCGCCACCCTTGACGCCTCATCTTCCTGGACCAACATTGGCCCGTCACAACCTGGCACCGGCGCAATCAATTTGTTTAACGACCTCAACCCTGCCACCAACAGCGCGAGATATTACCGCGTGCACGCGCGGTGAGGCAGTTTCAGCCAATGCCGCCGATTTGAACAGAGCCGCGCGCGTAACGGCAAGTGGCGCTGCCACCAAGCGGAAACCAAGCCACCCACTCCCTCACGGTCGGGGCTCTGTTAATAGGCGTAATTCAACTGGAAATGGAATTTCAAATTAACCCACCCCTTTTCAGCATGCTTGAAAAAAATCCGAACTCAGTTAAGAATAACAAAAAGGAACGACGCAATATGAAAATCACCTATTACGGCCACGCCTGCTTTGGAGCCGAAATCGCCGGCAAACATCTTCTCTTTGATCCGTTCATTACGCAAAATCCGCTGGCCAAATCCATCGACCTCAAAAAGATCAAGGCCGATTACATTCTGGTGACGCACGCGCACGATGACCATATGGCGGATGCCACCACCATTGCGGCGCAGACAGGCGCGACGGTCATTTCCAATTTCGAAGTCGCCGAATGGCTGAGCAAAAACGGGGTCAAAAAAGTCCACGGCCTGAATCCCGGTGGCAGTTATCCGCTTGATTTCGGGCGCGCCAAGTTTGTTCATGCCATTCATTCCAGTTCTTTTCCCGACGGTTCCTATGGCGGCGCGCCAGGCGGGTTCGTAGTCGAATCGCGCGAAGCGAATTTTTATTACTCCGGCGATACGGCGCTGACCCGGGACATGAAACTCATTAGCGAAGTGACGAAGCTAAAGTTCGCCATTCTATGTATCGGCGGCAATTTTACGATGGATCCGGACGACGCCATCCGCGCGGCGAGCCTGCTTCAATGCAAAGAGGTCATGGGCGTGCATTATGACACGTTCCCGCCCATCAAAATTGACCATGCGGCGGCGAAGGAAAAGTTCCGGGCGGCCGGAATGACCTTGCACTTGTTGCCAATCGGAGGGACGAAGGAATTTTAGTTCATGGACATCAAAAATCTGAACGAAATTTGGCCGTTCATCACCAAAGACGGCTCGGAAATCCGGGAATTGCTGGCGTATCGCAATTCCGTGATACGCAATCAAAGCCTCGCTGAGGCGCGGTTGCCCGCGGGCGGCGCGACGCAGGAACACTACCATGTCCGGACTGAAGAAATTTATTACATCACGAATGGCACCGGCCGCATCCGCATTGACGGAGAAATCTCCGACGTGAAGCCCGGCGACGCCATTGCGATTCGTCCGGGGCAAAAACACAAACTCTGGAATATGGGGAGCGATACGCTCCGCCTATTATGCAGTTGCGCACCGGCCTACGAACATGAGGATACTGTCATTACGGAGAAGGATTGATGGATTGATGTTTGAATCGCACGCGCCGAAGCGCGTGCCGTCACGACGGGCACGTCGCGACCCACCAGCCTGGCTCGTCCCCCTACGAATCCACTAATTCATCAATCCAGGAATCCATTAATCCAATGTGAATTCATCCGCGTGATAGGAGCTTCGGACCATCGGACCGCTGGCGACATGGACAAAACCCATTTCTTCGGCGGCGACTTTGTATTCGGCAAATTGCGCCGGAGTCACAAATTCCTTCACCGGCAAATGCCGAAGTGTCGGTTGCAAATATTGGCCCAGGGTGAGGATGTCGCAGCCAGAGGCACGCAAGTCGCGCATGGCCTCGAATAATTCGGCGGTGGTTTCGCCCAAGCCCAGCATGACGCCGGACTTGGTGTAGATCCCGGCGCCACGCTTTTCCTTCACCTTGCGCAACACGCTTAAGCTGCGGTCGTAAGTCGCGCGGTGCCGCACTTCCGGCGTCAATCGCCGGACGGTCTCTAAATTGTGATTGTAGATGCGCGGTTCAGCGGCCAGGACCGTTTCAATTGCGGCGTCGCTGTCGTTAAAATCCGGCACCAGGACTTCGATCACAATGCCCGGATTAAGTTCCCGGACCATTTCAATGGTCTTAGCAAAATGGTCCGCGCCGCCGTCCTTCAAATCGTCCCGGGCAACGGCGGTGATGACGACGTGCTTCAATTTCATCCGGCGGGTCGCCTCGGCCACCCGCGCGGGTTCGTCGGCTTCCAGGGCTAACGGTTTGGCGGTTGCCACGGCGCAAAAGCCGCAAGCCCGCGTGCAGCGGTCGCCAGCGATCATGAACGTGGCAGTGCCCTTACTCCAGCATTCCCAATGGTTTGGGCACTTGGCGCTCTCGCAAACGGTGTGCAGCTTGAGTTCGTCCAGGAGCGTCCGGGTCCGCGCGAAGGTATCCGTGATAGGCAGCGTAATGCGCAACCACTCCGGAAGGCGTGGGCGCGCGGGCGCTTTCGAGTCAGCAATCGTCATAACCGACTTAAATTAGACGGTTTTTACCAAGTGTTAAAGCCCAAACGAACACAGCATTCGGCGTTCAGCGTTCGGCGTTCGATGTTCGTTACTGTCCCGTAAATCCGCTTGCCGGGTGGCTGGAGCTGCCGTATCCTTATAGGTCTGTGACAGAAGAACGTAAGTCGGCTACAATCGCCACAGGCCGTTGCGCAGGCGCGGAGGTTTGCCCTTTGAGCCGCGTGCCGGTTGGGACGACGGTTTGCATTAAAGCGCTGGCCGCATCGCCCGAAATAAGGGAGCAATTGCGGGCCCTGGGCCTTTCCGAAAAGCAGGAACTGAAGCTATTGAGCAGCCGCGAAGCGAATTTCGTTTGCCAGGTTTGCAATGCCACCCTCGATTTGAACGCGGAACTGGCGGATGCCATCCTGGTGGAAACTCCCCTGCCCGTGCGCCAGTTGCAAAGCCTGGTGGCCGATGTTTCAGAACCCAGGACGAAACCCTTCCGGGCGGCGGTCCGAATCCTTATCTGTGTCGCCGCGTTGTTGGTCGTGGGAATTTTGGTCTGGCAAGGTCTCACGGCCCACGGCAATCCAAATCCGGCCACGGCAAATATCAGTCCGGCGGCAGCCACTCTGGACATCGGCGTGCTGGTATTTCGCGAAGGATTGGAGACGATTTTGGTGCTGGCGGCCATCGTTGCCAGCATGACCGGGGCGCGCGCCGCCCAGCGCAAACCAGTTATCGCCGGCGCGGGTGTCGCTTTTTGCGCCACGCTGGTCACGTGGTTTGTGGCGATCGGCATTATCAGCAATCTTCAGGAAAGCGTGTCGGCGCTGAACCTGCAGGCGGCGACCGGCCTGCTGGCTGTGGTGGTGCTGCTGGTCGTCATGAATTGGTTTTTCCATAAGATTTATTGGGGCGGCTGGATTGCCATGCACAACCGCAATAAAAAGAAACTATTGAGCAGCGCCAGCGTGGCGGAGATTTCGCGCCAGCGCCTCACCTGGGGATTGGCCCTGGTCGGCTTCGCTTCGCTCTACCGCGAAGGCTTTGAAGTGGTCCTCTTCCTGCAAACATATTATCTGCAAATGGGGGGCAAAATCGTCCTGTTTGGCGCATTGGTTGGATTATTTTTCACCGGGATTGTTGCCGCCCTGACATTCCTGGCGCACCGCCGTTTGCCTTACCGGAAAATGCTCGTGCTCACGGGTATTCTCCTGGGAGTTGTCCTGCTGGTCATGGTGGGCGAACAGGCCCAGGAAATGCAATTGGCCGGCTGGATTCGAACCACACCAATATCGTGGCTCAAGATTCCCGGGTGGGCAGGGTTGTGGTTCTCGGTCTTCCCGACAGTTCAGACTTTGGTTGCCCAGGGAATTGCCCTGGTCGTGGTCGCAGGCTCCTACTTCGCAGCGCGCTATCATAGTAGCAGGAATCAGGAGGACGAACTGGCGACGCCGCAGGCGTAAATCCGGGTACGGATTAATGGATTTTTGGATTATTGGCTAAATGAATCGTTGCCCGGGCGATGCACGCTTCGACGGGCCTGGCGGAGCGGGAGCTGCGCCCTACCAACTTAACTTTTCAACAATTCAACAAGTCCTTTGGCGAGTCGCTCAAATTGGGGCAACGAATTGTATAGTTGGGCGGAGAGGCGCAGGAGTCGTTTTGGCGGGGCGGGCCATGAGATGATGGGCACTTCGATTTGATATTTTTCGCGCAAGGTGTCCTGGAGCGGGAATTCATTCACCGGCAATCGCGGCAGCGCATCCGGCGCCGCATCGGGCAACGGGATGGCTGCGAGCGAGCCTATAAATTCTTCCGGGCCCGGTTCTTCAATTTGTAATGCGCGACAGAGAATTTTACGAGCGGCGAGCGCCAACGCGCGGTTGCGGGCCATCACCTCAGGCCAGCCGCCCGGCAGCAGCGAACCGATAAAACGGATCGCATCGGGCACACATAAACAGGCCGCCGGGTCCCAGGTCCCCTGCCAGGCAAATTCAATTAGAAAGCGGGAACGGTCCTTGCGTCGTGTGTTCGCGCCGTTGCTGATAATCAGCGGACGGATGGAATTTTGTTTGTCGCGCGCGACATACAGAAAGGCCGCGCCTTTGGGGGCACACAACCATTTGTGACAATTGGCTGTGTAGTAGGCCGCGCCAAGCTTCTTCAAGTCGATCGAAACCATTCCCGGCGCGTGGGCGCCGTCCACCAGTGTATCCACGCCGCGCCGCTTCAACTCGCCCACAAGGCGTTCAATGGGCATGACGACGCCGGTCTGGCTGGTTACGTGGTCAATCAACGCCAGACGCGCGCGAGGCGTCACGCGTTCCAAAATTGGGGCGACCAAATCGTCCTCTCCACGGAATGGAAACGGAATCCGGGCCACAACCGCTTTTGCGCCGGCGCGTTCCGCGGCAAACTCGATCGCATTGCGACACGCGTTGTAGGCGTAATCGGTTACCAGCAATTCGTCCCCCGGCTGAAACCGGAGTGAACGAAGGACCGTGTTCACGCCTGCGGTAGCATTCGGCACAAAGACGACATCATTGGCATCCGCGCCGATAAACTTCGCGACCGATTCGCGGGCGGTGTCCAGGCGCCCTTCCAATTCACGGGCCAGAAATTGAACAGGGCGGCGTTCAAGACGCTCCCGCCATTCGCTTTGGACCGCCAATATTTGGCGCGGACATGCGCCAAATACGCCGTGGCTGAAAAAGGTAATTTCCGGGTCGAGGAGCCATAGGGATGGGTCGGCGGCCGGGGATTCGATTGCGGAATGCGGAATGCGGAATGCGGAATGGCTCGGAACAGGCATAAATGCTGCGCGAGCATGCAGTTTGGCAATCCAAAGGGCAAGCGTTCGATGTTCGCTCTACCCATCTCACGGCGATGACTCCTGCCGCGGGGAGAGCAACGGCTGCGACTGGCTCGGCGCGTGAGCCGGCGGCGTATTTGTTTCGTTCTTGTAGAGGTGGCGCAGCAGCCAGGACCGTTTCAATCCCTGGACAAATGTGTCGTAGTCATGAATTGTTTTGGCGATGCCGCCCAACATGTTGGAATTGGCCTGGACCTGCGCGTTTAAATTACTCGTGATCATAGCCAGGTTCACGAGCGTTGCGGTCACGTTCGTGTTGAGATTGCCCACCAACTGGTTGGCATTGGTCAACAAGGGATGAGTTTCCACGATGGATATATTGAGATTCGTGTCCAGGCGGGAAATAAACGTATCGGCGTGATTGAGCAACGGATGCGTTTGGACCACCGTTTGATTCAGGTTCGAAGTCGCGTTCGCAGTGTTACCCAGGATTCTAATCAGTTGATTTGTGAGCGCCAAAAAGTTTGGCAGGGCCTCCTGCACCTGGCCAATCATCGCCTGCAGCCGATCGGCGACCGGCGGCGTTTCGACAACGGGCAGCCAGGCGGTCTCTATATTTGACGTGAATCCCTCATACGCATGAGCGCGCGGACGCCACCAGGCTACGATGTAGGGTTTATCGCTTTCGCGATTGTTGTAGGCGGTCACAGTTGGGAGATGAAGGGCGCCGATTCGCTCCAGATTGCTGTCGTTAAGCCAAGTGTAGGCGCGAAAGACCAGATTGGACTTTGGATCATAAATTTCCTGAGCCAACTGCCATTGGCCGGGTTGCGAATCCACATTGGCCTTCAAGTCATCCAAATTCGTAAAGACTGTAATGGGCTGGGTGACGCAGATGGCATAGCCGTTTGTGCCACGAGTCACTTCGATTTCCCGCTGGTTCAAAAAACCGGCCGGGTTGACTTTCACAAAAGAACCCTCCGACCAGATGTAGCGAAAGTACGGAACAAAAACCTCAAATTCCACCTTTACATTGTGGCGATCGCCGGGCGGTTGCGGGACCACGCTCGTAATGTGCCCGACCGAAAAACCCATGATGGTGACGGGGTCACCCACACTCAGGCCTGTGGAGGTATCGACGTAAATGTGAAATTTTGCCTTGGTCACAAACCAGCCGCGTTCAGCGGCTACGTTATAGAGATAATAACCAAAGCCGAACAGAAGCAATAGTGTCGCCAAAAATACGAACCAGCCCACGCCGCGTTCCATTCGGCTTAAGCGCGTGCGCAGTTGCGGGGTCAAATCTTGCAGGGGCATATTTAACTGGTTATTTATTCTCCTCGACAGTGACAGGTTGGACGGCGAGCAATTCCTTCACGAGTGGTTCGTCCGAGGCCAGGAGCTGGTCCCAGGAACCCAGGGGCACAAAACTTTGTCCCTTCAATAACGCAAATTGTAAACGGTCACCCTGCCAGGGCCGAAAATCATCGGTCGTGACCACGATGGTAAGGGGCTTTTTGTCGAGCCATGGATGGCCGAGCCACAGTTCATCCAGAAAACGCCGCCACCAATTCGAATGCCGCGCATCGAGCGCGCCAAGAGGGTTGTCGGCCAGCAGGATGTCCGGCTTCATGGCCAGCGCCCGAGCCAGTCCCGCGCGTTTTTGCCAGCCTTGAGGCAGGTCCGGCGGCCGCAGGTCTGCAATCGGCTTTAAATGCGTTGCCGCCAGAAGGTCATCAACGGCTCCAATGGCTTCGTCAGCTCCGAGATTCTGATGGTAGCGCAGCGGAAGCGCGACGTTTTCCGCCATTGTGAGGTAATGAAACAGTTGCGAGTTTTCGAAGACAAAACCCATACGCAAGCGGTCGGCCAGCCGTGACTCATCAAAAGTGCGCGTCCGGGTCCCGTAAAATTTGTAAGCACCACGGACCGGCGGGATCAGCCCCGCCGCCATCATCAGAAAATCACTTTTGCCTGAAGACGGAGGAGCGCCCACGACCCAGAATTCTCCGGCGGCGACGGACCAGTCCACATCTTTAATTATGAGATAGTCCGGGTCCTGGATTGCGCCCACGGACACGCCGCGCATTTCAATTGGCACTGCTTCAGGCGGATTGGGTTTGGGAGATTCGTTCATGCGTGCAGGTAGAGGGTGAAAAAGAACGCGTCAACGAGGACGCAGACGAAGATGCACTCGGTGGCGGCGCGGACGGTCACGCGCGAGACGTCTTCGAGGCGAAGCGGCTGGGCCAGGCCCTGGTAACAAGTGACGATGCCGATGAAAAATCCGAAAGAGCATGATTTGAGGGCCAGCAAGATAAAATCCTGCCAACTCAGTGAAGTCGCGATTTCGGCGCAATACTTGGCCGGTGTAAGCGGTACATTTTGCAAAAAGACAAACAGATAGCCGCTGGCCAGAGCCGTGAGTATCAAATAAACCGTGAGCGAAAAAACTCCCAGGGTCATTCCAATCACTTTGGGAACAACCAAATAATGGATGGGGTCAACGCCGGCTGATTCGAGGGCCTCGACGTTACCCAGCGCGCGGGCGGTGCCCAATTCGATGACGTTGGCCGCGCCGACGCGAGCCAGTGCCAGGACCGCGGCCAGGAGCGGACCTGCTTCCCGGACGACGACCGTCACCATGACCGTCCCGATATATTCAAACGCCCCCAAACGGGCCGCGACAGCGACGGTCTGTCCGATGGCCAGAAAGCCGAGCGCGATGGCCACAAACAAATACATTGGCAGGAGCCGGATGCCGGCGCGGGCGATTTCCCGCTTGATCATTGGATGGATAACGGCTGGAGCGACATTGAATTTTCTGAAAATGACGGCCAGCGTGATGAGCGCAAACGCGCTGATGCCCTGGGCGGTGAGCAAAAACATAAAAATTTTGCGGCCCAAATAATCGGAGTAAGTGCGCGGCAATGGCGCACGCCGCAACCATTTTTTTTCCGACCGGAAAAAGCTGGCCAGTTTTCGTTGCACAATAAGGCTCCTTGGTGAGTATAACGTAAGACGGGTGAACGTATCAGTCAAAAAATTTGTGCAATGGCGGACGTGGAGCGTGGTGTTTGCCTCGTGCCAAAGGCACGACCGGAAAGCAGCCAGATACGGAGTGTCTGGAAATCCGCCCACAAAACCATCGCGTCCTGAAAGGACGGTGGAAAATTCCGGGTACCTTCCATTGTCCCTTCAGGACAAATCTCCCTGTTTGCCGTGACCAAACACTCCGTGTCTGTCTACTTTCCATTGTCGCTCTGCGACATCACACCATTTCCCCAAGCTTCCCCGCCGCAGCCTCCCATTCGGGGTTTAGTTCGGCGAGACGTTCCTGCGCGTGCAGTAGCTCGCGGTTGACTTCCACGGCGCGGCCGGACTTTTCGTAGGTGGCTGGATTCTCGAGCTCGGCGGTGAGGTTTTTGAGGCGGGCTTCGATGTCCTGGATTTCTTTTTCCAATCGGTCGACGATTTGTTGCTGCGCTTTGCGCCGATTGGAGCGTGCCTGGCGCTGCTCGGCTTCGAGACGCTTTTGTTCTTTGCGATCGACGGATGTCCGCTCCCTCACGGTCGCGGCTCTGTTGGGCGCGGATTTTTGGGGACTGTCATTGGCGTTGCCGCCGTTTGAAGTCAAGGCGGCGCGTGCGGACTGGGCTTTGGTTTTGTCCAGGTAATATTGATAGCCGCCGGGGTATGGCGTGAGACGGCCGGCGTTCACGTGTACGACGTGATTGGCGAGGGCGCGGATGAAATAAACATCGTGACTGATGAAAATGAGCGTTCCCTGGAATTGGTCGAGCGCGTAAGCGAGCGCGTCGATGCTGGCCATGTCGAGGTGCGTCGTCGGCTCGTCCATTAACAGAAGATTCGGCGGGTCGAGGAGGAGTTTGACGAGAGCGAGGCGGCTTTTTTCACCGCCGCTCAGGACGCTGACTTTTTTGAAAACGTCGTCGCCCTGAAATAGGAAACATCCGAGCAACGTGCGAATGAATTGTTCGGTCACACGCTGCGGGGTGTCGGCAGCTTCTTCAAAGACGGTGCGCGAGGGATTGAGCATTTCGACGCGGTTCTGCGAATAGTAACCGGCCTTGACGTTGTGACCGAGAGTGCGAACGCCGCTTTGCGGAATGACCACGGCGGCGAGAATTTTGAGCAGCGTGGACTTGCCGGCGCCGTTTGGGCCGACGAGGACGATGCGCTGGTCGCGCTCCGCCATGAAATCCATCCCGCGATAGACGACTTTATCGCCGTAGGCCTGGTGAATGTTTTCGAGCGTGATGACCTTTTGCCCGCTGCGTTGCGGCTGGGGAAAGGTGAAGCTGACCTTGCGGTTGTCGCTGGTGGGCGCTTCGATTTTCTCCATGCGATCGATCTGCTTGAGTTTGCTCTGGGCCTGCGCGGCTTTGGTATTTTTGGCGCGAAACCGGTTCACAAATTCCATGAGCTGGCCGATTTCGCGCTGCTGGTTTTTGTACGCGGCGAGCATTTGCTCCTCGTACGCGGCGCGCTGTTCGAGGTATTCATCGTAATTGCCGCGATAGCGCAGGAGTTTGCTCTGGCGGATTTCGACAATGCTGCCGACGAGGCGATTAAGAAATTCGCGGTCGTGGGAAATGACGAGAATCGCGCCGGGATACGATTGAAGGTAGCCCTGAAACCAGAGCAACGCTTCGAGGTCGAGGTGGTTCGTGGGCTCGTCCAGCATGAGCAGGTCCGGTTCCTGCACGAGCAAACGCGCGAGATGGGCGCGCATGACCCAGCCGCCGCTCAACTCGCGCGCAGGACGGTCAAAGTCGCTCTCGCGGAAGCTTAAACCGGCGAGGATTTGTTTGGCCTTGGCTTCGAGCCGATAACCGCCGAGTTCATTGAAACGGTCATGCGCGTCGTCGTGAATATCTTCCGAATGCAACGCCTCGACGGGATGATTGGCTTCCCAGGCTTTGATGATGCGACGGACCTTGATGAAATCAGGCGTGATAGCTGTGGCAATTTCGACGACCGTTTCATCGCCGACGACGGCAGTTTCCTGCGGTAGATAACCGAAACTTGCGCCGCGTTCTTTGGACATTTTTCCGTCATCGGGTTCCAGCGTGCCCAGGATTATGGAAAAGAGCGTGGTCTTCCCTGCCCCATTTGGCCCGACGAGGCCGATGCGGTCGGCGCGATTAACCTGTAACGAGACGTCGGCGAACAATGTTCTGCCGCCGTACGCTTTGGTGATGCCCGAAAGTGACAACATGAAATGACGAATCTACCTCTTTGAAGCTCGATAAGCGAGACACGAAATGCGGCGCCCGGCTCGTGGTGCGTGGCGCGTTCCGCCTTCGCTCCCGCCGTCGCTGCGCTTCCGCCTACGTCTGACTTCTTTTAGAGGTTGATATGCTTCGGCGCGACGAGTTGGCGCGGCAAGCAGGAGCTACGGGCGGACAGGCAAGTATGGATCTGCGACTCAGAGCAATCCGGCGGGCTCTCGCCCTGGTTACAAGATTCCCCTCTTAGCCCGATGCACATTTTATGCGTATAGGAGGTGCAACGAGAAACGAACGGGGGTTTCGGGGTGAAAAGCGCGATTTTGTTGGGAATTTTGAAGATTTGCGGCATTGCAGGTGGAAGCGGGGATCGATCCGCTAATTACGCAAAATAACGCGAATTTGAAGGGGGAGGTTTTTGGCAGAATGGGCATAATGAAATGCCCTAGTGTAGTGTTTCAGTAACGGCTTTACAATTGCCGACCTTTTCCAAAATCTGTTCGACCTTTTTGGTCCAAACGAACGGCTTGGGATTCTGATTGTTGACGCGAATAAATTCCTGAATGGCCTCGGTTAATTCCGGCAC
>DASYYL010000130.1:0-37876 GCA_035933915.1 Verrucomicrobiia bacterium | reverse complement strand
CCCAAAGAAAAAGAGGGTAGGTCTGCACTACAGCCCTTTTGAAGCCCTCCCTCAGAGTACAACCCCTTACACTCAAGTACTTACAATGTCGCAGCCTCCCAAATTCCTTTTCCAAGGCTCGAATAGCGGAAGTCGGGTTAGAGCGCACTGATATGACGCTGCTACGCTGAGGATGAGGAGATGATGCACATTTTTTGAGTATAGGCGTGGCAACAAGAAACGAAGGCGGATTTTTGCGGGAAAGCGCGTTTTCATTGGGGTTTTAAGGGATTTTGACGGCGTTGGCCGGAAATGAGGAGCTTTGGACAGAATTAATCCGCCGTCGCTCAGAAGCTATGGCGGGACAGGCAGAATGGAAGGATTTTTTTACCGCAACGAGCGCATAGATCACAGAAAGCTTGAGGGTGCCGGAGACCTATGCAACAGTCTCAGATGTAGTGGAACGGGCTTCCCAGCCCTTTTAATTCCACTGGAAAAATGCGCCCGACCGAACAAGCAAGATGCCGGTCCCACTACTTTTGCAGAGATCTTTACCGGGTTTCAATTCGGATCCGGCTGTTTCAGATCCGCCAGGCCCGGGCCTTCGACGTTGGATTCGGTAAGGAGCGGGCCCTGGTAGTTGGTCACTTTGATTCCAGTAAGCGTGACGTTTTTCATGTTTGCCATGTTCAGGGCGTGTTCGCAGGTACCCTGGACATCGGCGAGTGAGAAGCCGTCGATGGGCCGGTCAGGCGGAACTTCGCGGGCGCGCAAAAGGTAATTAACATTGTCGACGTGGATATGTTGGAAATGGATGTTGCTGAGTTGCGTCCATTGATCCGGATCGCCCTGAACGGGGTCGGTGGCCTGGATGCCTTTATCGAGCAACTGGATGCCGAGAAACGTCGGAGAATCATGAATTGTCAGGTTCTTTCCGGTAAAGTTTTTAATATAACCGCCGCGTCCATCGCGGCTTTTCAAGAAGATCCCGTTTTGGTGACCGGAAAGAGTGCAGTCTTCGATTAGCGTATTGGAAATGCCGCCCGAGAGTTCGGTGCCGATGCCGACGGCGGCGAAATTACTGCTGGCGAGCGTGCAATCCTTAATCGTGACATTTTGCGTGGGGCGATCCATCCGCGCCGCCGATTGGCCGCGGCCGGATTTGAGTGAGACCGCATCGTCGCCCGTGTTGATATCGCAATGATCAATCAGAACGTCCTGGCAGGAGTCCACGTCTATGCCGTCGCCGTTGAGATCGACAGACCGAATCGTCAGGTTTTTGATCGTCACCTTTTTGCACAGCAGGGGATGAATGGACCAAAGACGTTCGTACTTAGTGGAAAAGCCGTCGAGCATAACGTTCGTGCAGTCGGCCGTCTCGATCAAAACCGGCCCGCGCGGGTTCCGGAGGCGACTGACGCTCAGGGGTGGTCCAGTAATTGAACCAGTACCGGAGATTGCGATGTTCTTCTTATCTTTGGCATAAATCAGCGCCCGATGTCCCTGGACAAATTCTCCTTCAAAGCGCACTTGTATGATCGGATAATCCGCAATATCCGGACTGGCGATTAGATTTGCCGCCGGCTTGAGGCGCATCACCGTATTATTTCCGATGACGATACTGCCGAGCAGATAGCTTCCGCCCGGCACCAGGACTGTGCCGCCTCCGTTTGCAGCGCAGGCATCAAGCGCCTTTTGAAAAGCCGCGGTGTCCTTGTCAGTTCCATTGCCGATCGCGCCAAAGTCGCGAACGTTGAATTCCTTCGCTTGCGCGACGGGACCGACCAATCCCATGGCAATGCATAAAGCCACTAAAGAGACAAAATGGCATAACCGGCTCATACAATTAATGTCGCCATGGGTGGATTGGTTGTCTATCGCCACAACGGGTGATGCCGGGTGATTAGATGAGGAGGTCAATTCTGACGTTGAAGCGTTGAAGCGGCATGCGCAAGGCACAGCGTGTTAAGTGGTGCGCGGCGCGTCAAGTATGTATTCGTTAAAATGTTGAAACGTTGAAAAGTTAAAGTGCTTGTGAATCGGGCAGCGGTTGGAATGGCTGGATGATGATTGTGTCCGGACCGATGAATCACGAATTAGTCAGAGCCTCCTCACGTCGGCTGCTACGCAATATGAGTAAATGCGGCTGTTATTACGATTTACGCGGTTGGGGGCGGGGTGTTGTTTTGAATGGGTTGGCGCCGGGAGCGTGGCTGTATGCGGGGTCAAGGGGCGCCAGCCGTAGCGGTCCTGAAAGCTCGGGCGTGCTGCGGCTGATCTCGCTTCGCGAGACACAGCCGCGGGCCGGAGCCGGTTCCCGGAAAGGTCCTGTGTTACTGCCTTTTCTGACGTTGATCAATTAACGACGGGTCGTTTTCCAAATGCGCCATCCGATACACTTCGCTGCCCGCGAGGAGAAAAACCCCGGCGCCGTAGGGCGCGGTTGAGTCTTCGGGAAATTGGACAGGCTCAGCGCCGTGAGGTTGCACGCGCGTGATTTTGCCTGAGTCATCGACACAATTCACCAGTGCCGACCAGGCCTTGCGTACAGCTGGCTCACAGGCCGCCCGATCGAGCAATCCCTGGTTGATTCCCCAGGCCAGGCCATAGGTAAAGAGCGCTGTGCCGCTGGCTTCGGGCATCGGATAATCCGCGCTATCCAGCAGGCTCGCGTGCCATGAGCCGTCTGGTTGTTGGCAGACGAGAATTTTTGTGGCCATATCTCTGAACAATTGTTCGAAGCGCCGACGGTTGGGATTACCCTGTGGTAAATATTCGAGAATGCGAACAATGCCGGCAAAAACCCAGCCGTTTCCACGGCTCCAGAAAACTTTCGTGCCATTCGCTTCACTTTTTTGAAAAAATGTGCTGTCGCGAAAAAATAAATGCTCGTCTTTGTCGTAGAGAAAATCCGCCGTACGCCAGAAATTACTGACGGCGTAGTTCAAGTAGCGTTCATCGCCGGTCGCTGCGTATAACCGCATCCACGCCGGAGGGGCCATAAAGAGCGCGTCGCACCAGGACCACGTTTCTTGTGCTTTGCCGGGTACTGTTTCGAGGCTTTGGTCTGTCGGCGGGTTGGCGAGAATAAAATCCATTTTTGCGCGCATTGGCGCGATCATTTTCTTATCGCGATAACGAAAATAGAGCTCCGACCAGACCTGGCCGATGCACTGGTCGTCGGCGTGATATTTTCGGCCCTGGTATTCGGGCAACTGCCAGTCCTGGGCATTTCCTTTGGCCAGCATGGCGTCGCGATACTTTGGATCGCTGGAAATGCCGGCCAGGGCCATCATACCGATATCGCCCACGCCGCAAATCCAGCCGGTGGGACGTTCTGTGACCGGATGCGCGAGTTGCCAATCGGCGACACGCTGCATTTCATTTAAGATGGATGCCGGCGTCAAAGCCGGGGCGGCGGTTTGGGTCGGCGTGCCGGAGGCGAAAAGGGGCAGGGCGAGAGATAGAATGATTAACGCCAACAGACGGCCGGGCAGGCGACCACTCATGGTAGGGACAGTGCGCTGCGCTGTCCGCGCCGCGTTTAGCGGCGCAACGAGCGCAGGGGGACGTTCAACAGCGGAAGTTCCGCCCACTCTGCGCGGGCGGTGACGGCGCAGCGCGCCGTCCCTACCATGTCGAATTCTATTTGTCACAGGACTGAAAAGTCTTCATTGATAAGTTGGCGTGGGGGAACCGTCAAGCAGTCAAAAGAGACTACTCAGTTTTGGCGATGGCAGCGGGCGACTCTATGTTTAGAATCGGTTACAGTTCCATTTTTTGATATTCCGACAGCATGCCATGTGATCTCCCATATGAACCGGTAGAACATTGCCGTCCGAAAGATTCTGCCTCACCCCGGCCCTCTCCCGTCCACCCTCCGCAGTACCGCTGCTCCGCGTTTATCTACAGGACAGGCAAGATGTGTACTCTCGAAGAAGACGTAACGGATGGTGCTACGGAGGACGGGCTGGGAGAGGGGGAATAATCGTCCGATGGTTTGACACGGCGAATGATGACAGTGATTTATGGAAATATGCGCGATTCAGGAGTTTATGAAATGGCGAGTGTTTGTTTTGCTCCTCCTGGTGCGCCCGGTGAGTTTGCCCGCAACGGCCGCAGATAAGGTCACTATTTCACAGGATGAAACCAGCCTTACGCTCGACAACGGCGTTATTTCGGCGCGTGTATCGAAGCGGACCGGAAATTTGACCAGCCTGGTTTACAAACAGTTTCAGGTGTTTGACGTTGGGAGTGGTTCTTCTTCCGGCGGATATTGGTCTTACGACGTCGCGCGCGAGCAACGCACGAACTCCATTACGATTGATCCGGCCACGAACGATGGACAACGCGGCGAAGTGTCCGTCGCGGGAACATTCGGCGGCCACCTGGGATCTGGCCCGGCGGCGGACATTGAATTCCGTTACAGTCTGGCAAGCGGCGATTCGGGGCTTTATGCATATTGCGTGTTTTCGCATCCGAGGAATTATCCCGCCACGTCCATTGGGGAGGCGCGCTTTTGCGCCAAACTGAATGATGGGATTTTTGATTGGATGACCGTGGATGCCAATCGAAACATGGAAGCCATTACCGCTTATGATTGGGACCATGGGACAGTGCTGAATTTTCCGGAGGCGCGCCGAATGAACAGCGGTCTCTATCGAGGCCAGGTGGAACATAAATATGATTACACCGCCAATCAATTTGACACACCGGCCTGGGGCTGGTCGAGCACCGCGAAACACATTGGCGTTTGGCTGATTAATCCCAGCACGGAATATTTGAGCGGAGGTCCTACCAAGATGGAATTGGTTGCGCATCGTGACTGCACGTTCACGGATGACTTGAACGCGCCCGCGCCGCCCTGCTTGTTGAATTACTGGCGCAGCAGTCATTATGGCGGCGCCATTTGCAACATCGGCACAAATGAGGCATGGACGAAAGTGGTTGGGCCTTTTCTCATTTATTGCGATGCGGGCCCGACTCATGACGGGATGTGGAAGGAGGCATTACAACGCGCGGAACAGGAGTCCCAGGCCTGGCCTTATGATTGGGTTGAACAGGCGGATTACCCGCACCGTTCCGGGCGCGGCACGGTCGAGGGACGGTTGATGGTAAGCGATCCGCAGGCGCCCGGCCTGCAAATCAGCAATTTATTGGTAGGGCTCACCGCGCCGGCTTATACGGCACCGACGGTGTTCAACAGGTTCCGGCGCTTTTATTTCAGCGACATGTTAAACGATGGCGAAAATGAAACCAATTCTACTGCAAGGCAAAGCCGCTTTCGCAGGTTTGGTTTTCCCCAGACTGTGGATTGGCAAAATGATGCAAAGAATTATGAATTTTGGGTGCGTGGAGATGCAGATGGAAATTTTTCCGTTCCCAACGTTCGCCCGGGCACTTACACACTTCACGCCATCGCCGATGGCGTCCTGGGCGAATTCGTTCTATCCAACGTGACCGTCACTGCGGGCGGCGCTTTGGACCTGGGCCAACTGGCCTGGCAGCCGGTCCGTTATGGGCGGCAGCTTTGGGACATAGGAATTCCGAATCGGTCCGCCCGGGAATTCTTTGAGGGCAACGATTATGATCATTGGGGTTGGTATACCCAATACCCGCGATTATTTCCCCAGGATGTAAATTACGTCATTGGCCAAAGCGATTTTCGGAAAGATTGGTTCTTTGAACAGGTCCCTCACGATGAAGACCTGGCTGACACGAATGCTTTCGGGCGCGGTCTGAGCACGACGTGGTCAGTTCATTTCAATTTGCCGAATGCGCCGTCCGGCAGCGCCATTCTACGCCTTGCGACTTGCGGCGTCGGCGCCCGCAACATTGCTGTGAGCATGAATAATCACGCAGCCGGTGTCGTGTCGAATCTGGTCTACAATGCCACGATCAATCGGGATGGAATTGCCGGCTTCTGGAGCGAGCATGACCTGACCTTTGATGCGTCCCTGATGCAGGCGGGAACAAACGTTCTCAAATTGACTATTCCGGGTGGCAGCCTGACGAGCGGGATTATGTATGATTATCTGCGGTTGGAATTGGCGGAGCCGCGGGCGGCTTCCCAAGACTCTGAACATTGAACGCCGAACGCCGAACATCCAATGCCGAATCGAGGCCCGCTTCAACGCTTTAACCTTAATTTATGCAGCGTAACGCTTTCAAAATGCAATTGAAACCGGGTGTCATTGCGGAATATAAAAAACGTCATGACGAGATTTGGCCTGAATTGGAAAAGGAATTGCGGGCGGCTGGAATATCCGATTATTCGATATTTCTCGACGAGGAGACGCTGACGCTGTTTGCGACACAAAAGCTGGCGGAAAATAACTCGGCCGCCGGGCTTCGTGATTTGCCGATTATGAAAAAGTGGTGGGATTATATGGCGCCGTTGATGGAGGTTCATGCGGATAACTCGCCGGTTGCGGTGCCGTTGAAAGAGGTATTTCATTTGGAGTAGCGATTTGCAGCGCGGCCACCATTGCGGAGATGAATTCAGCCGTCCCTTCGGGACTTGAGTCTTTTGGCGCTGGTCTCGGCGTTAAAACGCCGGGCTATTTCCACTAATCCCTCCGGGATTTGGCGTTAGCGCCGAAGCGGTTCACTGCGCGAAGGCAGACGTTTCTTTAGCGGCTGCGTGGGTGCGGCTTAGATGCTTGACCACCGCTTCTGTCCTGGAGCGCACCTGAAGCTTTTCGTAAATGTGCCGGATATGGGTGTGGACGGTGGCATAGGAGACTCCCATGTTGTCGGCCACTTCCTTGTAGAGATAGCCTTTTGCCAGCAATTCGATGACTTGCGCTTCGCGGGGGGAGAGGCTTTGGGGTTCATCGCGCTGAGAATGTTGTTGGAATGACTGGACGATTTTGCGGGCGATGTGGCTGCTCATGGGCGAGCCGCCCTCATGAACATCGCGAACGGCGATCAATAACTGTTCTGGCTTGGTTTGTTTGAGCATGTATCCAGTCGCCCCGGCAGTCAACGCGTCAAAGATATGTTCGGTATTCTGATAAACTGTCAGCATGATGATTTGGGCGCCGGGCAGCAGTGGTTTGAGGCGGCGAGTGCATTCCACTCCGCTGATGCCGGTCAGATTAATATCCATCAGAATAACATTCGGACGGACTTTGGGAATCTCTTCAAGCGCCTCCTCCGCGCTGGCATGTTCGCTGGCGCACCGGTAACCGTCTGAACTGTCAATTAATCGGGACAGGCTGTCGCGGACCTTGTGATCGTCCTCAACGATGGAGACAGAAATTTTCATAGGCTGCACTGGTCGGCGGTTTGTCAGGGTTAACTTACTTTTCAAGACCGTTTCCGCCAATCGCCATAACTGATGATGTTGCGTCGTTAAGATGGATAGTCATCTCGACGCGGGTTCCTTTTCCGGGTGAACTCTCCATAACGCATAGTCCTCCAATTGCCTCCAAACGTTTTCTGAGATTCGGCAATCCCAGCCCGGAATTGATGCGGCCGACGGAGACGGAAGGCTTGCCGCCGTTGTTGGTTTCAAAACCGTGGCCATTGTCCTCGACGGCCAACGTAAATACGCCAGGAGCCAGGCTTAAACGCAGCCGGACCTCGGTGGCTTGCGCGTGTTTGACGATGTTGTTTAAAGTTTCTTTTAAGGCCAAAAATAGATTGTATCGAAATTCAGCGTCTATTTGCATGGCCGGTACCGCGGCCGGAAAATCCATTCGGCAACGAATTCCAGCCGATCTCAGAAAATCTTCGGAATAAGCGGAAATATAATCTATCAAACTGACCAGCGTGTCGCGTTGCGGGTCCACCGCCCAGACGATTTCGTCCATCGCCCGGGTCAAATCACGCGCGGCATCCGAAATGCGTTCCAACTGCGCGCCCGACTGTTCGGGCTCACGCCGGCCCAATTCGCTCAACAACGTGATCTGCGTCAAGCCGGCGCCGATATCGTCGTGGATATCTTTGGCGATTCGGGCGCGGTCTTTTTCGATGGCGTGCTGTTGTTCCAGGCGCAGTAACGCCCGGCGATAATTGCGCGTGGCGATATGTCGTACAGTGAGGCCCACGCCGCTCAAAACCAGCGCGCTTGCGAGCACGATGAACCAACGCGTTTGGTAAAAATAAGGCAGGACGGTGAATTCCAGGGAGGCGCCGGTTTTGTTCCAGACACCGTCGCTATTGCAGGCGATCACATGAAAACGGTAATCGTTCGGAGGCAAATGGTCGTAATCGGCCACGCGCCGGGTATCGGCTTCGACCCACCCCTTGTCCAGGCCGTCAATCCGGTATCGGAATCGGGACTGCTCCGGAGCTTCAAAACATAAAGCAGAAAACTGGAACTCAAATTGTTCGTGTCCGGGCGGGATAATAAGTTTTTGATCGCGCAAGGGAACCGGTTGGCCATCCACTAAAAGATCCTCGATGGCGACCGGGGGCGGCAGCGAGGTGGCGGCCAGTTTTTCAGGATTAACGGACACAACTCCTTTGACAGTTGTGAACAACAACCGGCCGTTGTCCGCCTGCCAGCAAGCTGGTTGATAGCCGTCAGAACAAACCAGGGTCGGCAGGCCGCCGACGTGCCTAATGGCATCCACCGTTTTGAATATGCCCGCAGCGCAGGCATCGAGCGCGGCAATTTCAACACAACAGATGCCTTGATGCGTCCCGAGCCAAAGGCGTGCATGCCGGTCTTCGAGAATCTGGCTGATGACATCCGGCATTCCTTGTTTTGTGCTGAAGCGCGTAAATCTTCCATCCCTGAAACGCAATAACCCGCCGCGAAAAGTTCCGGCCCAGACGGTGCCGTCCGGGTCAATAAACAACGACCAGATCGGCCGCGCTCCCATGGCGTCGGAAGGTTGAAACTTTTCAACGCGGTTTGTTTCGCAATGATACAAAGTGCCGTCATCCGCGCCGCTCCATACGGTGCCGTCCGGCGCTTCGGCCAATGCGCGCATGGGAGAATCGGCGACGCCATCCGCGGCGCCAAAGACCCGCCCCCGCGAGGTTTCTGTGTACCAACCGACATTTATTTTTGTGCCAACCCATAATCGTCCCGCGTGGTCGACGAGCAGGGACTTGACGCCATGAATTCCCCGTGGCGAACGTTGAATTCGCCCGTCATGAAATTGGAACAGGTCTTCGCCGTCACCGGCGCTCAACCACAAGTTTCCATTTGATTCGGGAAAGATGGAAAATATAAAGTTCGTAGCTGCCGTGCCGGCTCCGCTGGTCACGAGGTTTCCATCTTTGTAGCAGCCCAGTCCGCCACCGGCGGTGCCAATCCAGACAGTATGGCCGGCGTCCTGGCAAACCGACAGTGCCGGCCACACTGGCAAACCTTCCACTTGTCCAATCAACTGAAAATGCCGTGTGGACATCCGCACCAGTCCGCCGCGGTCCACGCCGAGCCAGATTCCTCCATCCCGGTCCTGGAACCAGGCGCCGACGCGGTCGCCCGGCAATCCGTTTGGGACGGTAAAACGTTTAAACCGTCCGTCCGGGGTAATGTAGAATACACCATTGCCATAGTGGTTAAACCAGATGCCGCCATTTTGATCCTCGTGCACTCCCATGGCACGGCCGGAAGCGGAGCCAAGCAAGCCACGCCAATCGTCAGCTTCCGCCGCCCATCTGCGGCCAACTTCTGCTCTCAGGCGATCGTTGGCCAGGACCCAGAGAACGCCATTGGAAGCAGGAAACAACGTGACTGGATCGAATTCTGTAGAGGTGTCGAGGTTGGTTGGTGTGAAATCCTCAAAGACCTGGCCATTCCAACGGGCAATCTCATTTACGGCGCCGGCCCAGACCCGGCCACTGGAATCGGACGTCAACGTCAGAACCCGTGTGTTTGCCAACCCGCAATCTGAAGACAATTCCGAATACTGGCCGTCAAGGACCCGGAGAATGCGCCCTTCGCGCGAGAGAAACCAAAGTGTCCCGCTCCCATCCACACATTGGAAATTCGGGCGCGTATTTCCCGGAGGCCTCAACACGGTCCAACTGGTATTGGCGCCATCAAGCGCCCCTTTCATTATCTCACCGAATTGTGTCACGAAGGTTACCTGGTTGGTGGACGATGAGACCATCGTTGTGTGAAGGTCAAAATCCGCCTGGTCGGGCCATTCGCGGCGGAAGACGCCGTCCCGATAAGATGTCAGACCACCGCGATAGGTATTGATCCAAAGCGTGCCGCAGGCGTCCAAATAAAGTCCTTGAATCCGGCTGTGGCTCAATGCCGGGGTGTTTAAAGGATCAAAAGTAACCGAATGCACTCCGTCAAACCGAGTCAGCCCTTCATAAGTACCGACCCAAAGATAGCCATCGGGAGTTTGGACGATTGCGGTGACGGTGCTGCCGGAGAGATTCTCTTCGGTGTCCCAGGTCTTGATGAGATAATCGTTAGGCGGTGTATCGGAATCTGCTTTCTGCGGAAAGGCGGACAAGAGAAAACATACACCCAGACAGAACACGGTCAATGACCGGGTCCAAGTGTGGGTCAACGCGGGCATACGGTTATTATCAGTGATGGTTGCGTGCAAAGCAAGCCGACTCAAAGTGTTAAAGAGTTAAACTGTTGAAGCGTCGGAAACAAATGGGACTGATGGGACGGAGAGGACGGATGGAGGCGCGGTGATATGTTGCGCAAATTATAAACGCGCTCTTCCGGAGGTTATCGCCAGAATTGTCGAGTTGATTTCGGCTGCGCTGCGCTGGTATTAACCCTGAATGAAAATCTCCCTAATGCTGGTCGCGGTTTATTTGGCCGCAGCCGGTAACATCTTCGCGCAAACAAACAGCGTCACGTCCAGTCATCACACGCATCCGGTTCCCGCCCAGCCAATGAATCCAAAGTTGCCAACGCTCTATTTAATTGGCGATTCCACCGTGCGGAATGGACAGGGAACCGGCACGGGCGGGCAATGGGGTTGGGGAGACTTGCTGTCGCCATACTTTGATACCAACAAAATCAATGTCATCAATCGCGCCTTGGGCGGGACCAGCAGCCGCACGTTTTACCGGGACCGATGGCCTGGCGTGCGGTCAAAGCTCAAGCCGGGAGATTTTGTAATGATGCAATTCGGGCACAATGACGGTGGCGCCATCAACGACACAAATCGCGCGCGCGGCTCTATAAAAGGGGTAGGGGACGAAACCCGGGAAATCGATAATCTGATTACAAAGAAACATGAAATCGTTCACACCTTTGGATGGTACGAAAAGACCATTATTGCCGAGGCCAGGGCCAAAGGCGCCACGCCGATGGTCTGTTCGCTGATTCCGCACAACAGATGGAAGGACGGGCGCGTCATCCGCAACAACAACGATTATGCCGGATGGGCGGGAGAGGTCGCGAAATCTGAGAATGCGCCTTTCCTTGACATCAATGAAATTATCGCTCGCGATTACGAGGCGCTCGGATGGGAAAAAGTTCAGCCGCTGTTTGTTCCCGGCGCCGGGCCGCACACGAGTCTAGCCGGCGCGGAAACCAACGCCATGTGCGTAGTCGCGGCGCTCAAAGGGCTGAAGACTAATCCATTGGCGGCCTATTTTTCGGCGAGGGCGGAGGGGGTGGCGCCGGCGAATATCACGCCAATGGCGCGCGGCGGCGAGACAAATGAATAGTCACGGCTTCGGTGCGGGAGCGGACGTGCAGTTTTTCGTAAATGTGCCGAACGTGGGTGTGCACGGTCGCATAGCTGATTTTCAGTTCCTCGGCAATTTCGCGGTACAGGAATCCCCTGGCGAGATAGTCGAGCACCTGATGCTCTCGCGTGGAAAGTTTCTCGTATTCATGCACCGGGTTTGTGACCTTTTGGAATGAGGCCACGACTTTGCGGGCGATATGGCTGCTCATGGGTGAGCCGCCGCCGTGAACGTCCCGGATGGCTTCGATGATTTGCTCGGGTGAACTGCGTTTCAACAAGTATCCGGTGGCCCCGGCGGTCAGGGCTTCAAAGATGATATTGGTATTTTCATAGACGGTGAGCATCACAACTTGTGCCTGGGGGAGCAATTGTTTCAGTCGCCGAACACATTCGACCCCGTCCATTCCGGGAAGATTGATATCCATCAAAACGATTTGTGGTTTAATGACCGGGATTTCCCTCAGGGCGTTCTCAGCGTCGGGGTGCTGACTGACACAGGAAAAATCATCGGTGGAATCAATCAGGCGGGCGAGGCTTCCGCGCACTTTCACGTCGTCTTCCACAATCGAAACATGAATTTGCATGGTGCCAAATATATTTATTCTTCCGGCTCGCTGGAGCGTAACCGATTCTGGGGTGAAATTGCCCAAGCGAAAATGGAAATGCAATGAAAACATCCAGAGAAGCACTATGAATCAAACTTCAAACCTTGCGCGCGTGGCGCTTGAACATTCTCTGGGGCCTGGATGTTGAGATTTGAGGCTTTCATCGGCTATAGCCAGAACTGGTTATATCCGCATCATTCGTCACCTTTAGTGGTGATTGAATCTGCTGTTGTTACTGTTAATTTTCTTGCATGACCCAAGCAGTGCAGATCCGGACGCGCCGAACCAGCGGCCCGGGTTGTGCTGTTTGCTAACATATTTCATGACCAATACTGATATGAAGATTCATCCAGGCCCACCGTCGCTGAAGCTCAGGCGGGCAAGCCGAACCTGCGGCTTTACGTTGATCGAATTGTTGGTTGTCATTGCGATTATCGCCATTCTTGCGGCCATTCTGCTTCCGGTTTTGGGCCAGGCGCGCCGCAAATCGCTGAGAACCATCGATATCAATAACATGAAACAAATGGCGGCGGGTTCTTTCATGTACGCGGGCGATTTTAATGATTGGTTTCCTGTGTGTACTCTCGGCGCGGGCAATGCGGGTGGAAAGGTCAATCATCTTTTGGGAATTCATTATAGCCGATATTTTGCTACGGGGCCGGGAGCTAACCAAATCGTTCCCGCAAAATACGGCTCATGGGACCAAAATGTCGGCTACCTTTATGGCGGCGGATTCGTTCAAAATCCGGCGACCTGCTGGTGTCCGTTGTTGCAGGACCCGGCTTTGGAAATTTCTTATTACCAGACAAATGGCGGAATCGCATGCGATGGCACAAGCTCCGTTCGCGTGCCATATATGTATAATCCTCGATGCGTGAATGCAAATGGGACTCCCGTGACCACTGGCACCTCCGATCCTGTTCGCAAATATAATAAAACGGCAGATGCCCGCACGTTGGATGTATTTATTTTGGACTACATAGACGCCGGCAATGGAAATAATGGAGGGCCTGACAGCAGCGGCGGTTCAGGCGTGCCTTTCAATGCCAATGATTGGGCGCAATGGCCTTCTCCTGGCATTGAGGTTGCCTTTACGGATGGGTCCGTGCATTATTGCAAGCTAAACATTATGAGTCCGTACAATAACGAAACCTGGATGCAAGTTATTGAAAGCCAATTGTTAAATACGGAAACAGGCCCTTCCTACGCACAATACAACCAGCTATTTAACGTCTGCCAGAACCAGTAACATGACTCTGCTGGTTGGTTCGTTGTTGGATTGCAAAGCTCTTTAGTCGCTCGTTTCCAAGTGATTCTCCAGAACAAAAGTAATGTTTAGAAATCTATTTGTTCCGGCTCTTTTGATTTCTTTTTCTCTACTCATTTCCAGTCACAACTCGGCCGCTGCCGGGTTTATCCCGCCCGAATCCCCAAATTCCATTTACAATTTCAATCCAGGCTGGAAGTTCTTCAAGGGCGACGTTACCGGCGGGGCGCAGCCGGAATTTGACGATTCAAAATGGACGGGCGTCAGCGCGCCGCACACCTGGAATGATGCCGACACTTTCGACGAAATCATTTCGCACAGCGGCGGAGAGCGACACGAATATACCGGTATTGGCTGGTACCGAAAGCATTTCAAGCTGCCGGCGAGCGCGAAGGACGGAAAAGCGTTTCTCGAATTTGAAGGACTGAAACAGGCCGGGCGTTTTTGGGTCAATGGAAAGTTCGCCGGCAAATATGAGAACGGTGTCACTCCGGTGGGCCTGGATTTGACGCCCTTCGTTCATTTTGGCGATGCTGAGAATGTCATCGCAGTGAAGGTGGACAATAGCGACCATTACAAGGAGGAAGCCACTGGGGCGGAATATGAATGGATGGGGCGGGCTTTTAATCCCAATTACGGCGGATTGAACCACGATATTCGGTTAATCCTCACCGGCAAGATCTATCAAACGCTCCCGCTTTACGAAAATCTTAAGACGGCCGGCATTTATGTGTATCCTTCCGATTTTGCTGTTGCGGACAAGACATGCGACATCAACGTCGAATCCCAGGTTCGAAATGAAAGCGGCGGTCAGCAGAGGATTGCGCTTTCCGTGGTGGTAGTGGATACAACCGGCAATATCTGTGGGCGGTTTTCGGGCGATACCTCGGACCTGGTGGATGGCGAAACGGAAATCCTGACGGCCAGAGGTCAATTGGCCAACGCCCATTTCTGGAGCGATGACTATCCGAATCTTTACGATGTATACTGTATTTTAACCGCGGAAGGCAAAGCGGTAGATGTGCAACGCGTTCAGACCGGTTTTCGTAAAACGGCCTTCAAAGGTGGCGTTGGTGTGGGTGGCGTTTATGTGAATGACAAATTTGTCTGGCTCACGGGTTATGCCCAGCGTTCATCGGATGAATGGGCCGGGCTGGGTGAGGCGTATCCGGACTGGATGCACGATTACAACGCGAACTTAATCAGAAGCACGCATGCAAATTACGTCCGCTGGATGCACATCTCTCCACAGGCCGTGGATGCGCGCGCGTGCGATAAGGCTGGCATCATTGAAGTCTGTCCGGCGGGCGACAAGGAGAAGGACGTGGAAGGCGCGCAATGGGACCAGCGCATGGCCGTGATGCGCGACTCGATGATTTATTTTCGCGATGCTCCCAGCATTCTGTTCTGGGAAGCGGGAAACAATTCGATTTCGACGGCGCATCTGAAGCAAATGGTGGATTTGCAGGCGCAATATGATCCGCATGGCGGCCGTGTGGTTGGCTGCCGCACTCTGAACGAGGAGGAGGCGACGCCAATCGCAGGGTATTACGGAGTGATGATTGGACAGGACCCTCGGACGGACCGGTTAAAAGGATATACCAATATGTTCCGCGCCTATAGCGCCGAGCGTCGAGACAGGGCGCCGTTTGTCGAATGCGAGGATTTTCGCGACGAGGCCGCGCGGCGTTTTTGGGACGATTATTCGCCGCCGCATTTTGGCTTCAAGCCCGGCTTGAACGATACCTGGCATTGGAACTCGGAAACGTTCTGCCTCGCGGCAGCCGTGCGTTATCATGATTATTTTATCAATTGCATCACCAACACCGATCCCGCGCATTCGAAATGGTCGGCTTATGCGAGCATCTTTTGGTCGGATTCCAATGCCGACGGCCGCCAGGACAGCAGCGAGGTCGCCCGGGTTAGCGGCAAGGTGGATGCCGTCCGGCTGCCCAAGCAGGCGTATTATGTCTATCGCGTGATGCAAAATTCCGCGCCGGATATTCATATTATCGGTCATTGGACCTATCCAGCGGGAACCGTAAAGACGGTGTATGTGGCCGCCAATCATTGCGACTCAGTCGAACTCTTATTAAACGGCCAATCGGCTGGCCGCACAAACGTGGCCTGCGATTTTGTTGATACCTTCAACGACCAAAACAAAGACCTCGGCAATACCGGTTATATTTATGCCTTTCCCAATTTGAAATTCGTTCCGGGGTTCATCGAAGCGCGCGGATCGGTCAACGGCAATGTTGTTGCCAGCGATCAAATCCGCACTGCCGGTAAACTGGCGCGAATCGAGCTCGCAGCCCATATTGGTCCGGGCGGCTTGCAGGCGGACGGGTCGGACGTTGCGTTAGTTGATTTTGAAGTTGTGGATGCCAATGGCCTGCGCTGTCCGACCGATGAAGCGCGCGTGGATTTCAATTTGACCGGGCCGGCGATCTGGCGCGGCGGCTATGACAGCGGTATCACCAATTCCGTGAACAATCTTTACCTGAACACTGAGTGCGGGATAAATCGCGTCGCGATTCGTTCCACGCTGCAACCGGGAACAATTACATTGACAGCCTCGCGTCCCGGGCTGGAACCTGCCACAATCCAAATTCAAGCCCGGCCAGTAAAGATTGAGGATGGGCTGGAATCAAATGAGTAGACGCATCGGAGCTTTAATATTGGTAATTGTGGTGCTGCGGGCGACCTTGCGGAGCGCCGGCGCGTATGATTTTGCCTTCGGCGCCGACTTGTCGTTTTTAAAACAGGCTGAAGACAATGGGATGGTGTTTAAGGACGGGACGAACGCATTGCCCGGTTTGCAAATTTTTCGAAATCACGGTTATAACTGGATTCGCCTTCGCCTCTTTGTCGAGCCGGTCACGAATCGATTGCCCAACAATCTTGCCTATACCCTGGCGGAGGCAAAGGAGGCAAAGGGGCTCGGCTATAAATTTCTTCTCGATTTGCATTACGCGAATTCCTGGGCGGACCCGGGCAAACAACCCACGCCGGAGGCCTGGGAGAATTTGTCCCACCGGCAGCGCGTGCAAAAAGTATTTGAATATTCGCGGGACACCATTGCCGCCTTCCGCGATGCCAGCGTCATGCCGGACATGGTCCAGGTTGGAAACGAAGTCACTCATGGGATGCTGTGGCCGGATGGGCGGTTGCCGGACCACTGGAAGAATTTTGCCGATTATATTCGCGCGGGAATCAAAGGCGTCGATAGCGGTTCCGGAAAATCGCCGGCTCCACGCATCATGATTCACATCGATCAGGGCGGCGACAAAGCGAAGACGAAATATTTTTTCGATAACCTGAATCGTTTCGGCGTTCGATATGACGTCATTGGATTTTCATTTTATCCCTGGTGGCATGGGACGCTGATGGATTTGCGCGAGAACCTGGATTTTGCGGCAAACCGATACCATAAAGACGTTATTGTTGCCGAAACCGCCTACCACTGGCGGCCATCCCGCGAGACGGCGGGCCGTCCGGGTCCGGAACCGTTTCCTGAAACACCTGAAGGCCAGCGCGATTTTCTCGATGCGGTTGCCAACGTGGTCATGGATACACCCGACGAACGCGGGAAAGGGGTTTTCTGGTGGGAACCGGCGGTGAAGAGTTACGGTGGTTACGGCGGGCTGGTATCGCGCAGCTTTTTTGATGCGAACGGAAATTCCCTGCCAGTGCTGGACACGTATGACAAGTATACGCGGCCGGCCTGGATACCCGCAAAGAAGTGAACTCACGTTAATACCTTCTCCCTCATAAATATTCGGATATTGGCATGAAAAAGTTTCTTAGACCCTCGTTATTGTCTGTGCTAATTGGATTGCCTGTCACCTTGATGGTTGCGCCATGCGTACTCGGTGTTGACCTGGGCAACATCTGGCCGCTGGGCGATTCCATTACATACGGCGCCGGCCATGCCGACGGTTACCGCGAGACGTTGTATACGAACCTGTTTGCCAGAGGCTGCTCCTTCAAGTTCATCGGAACCGTCGATTCCAATTCCACGAAGCTGCTTTCCGCGGCAGGCCAATCGCGTCATGACGGACACAGCGGGTATACGATTGCAAACGCTGTGGACATTGACGGCGAACCGCGGCCCGGCATTTATGAATCCCTGGAATCCTGGCAACGTTCCATCGATAAACCGGATGTAGTCCTGCTGATGATCGGCATCAACGATCTCAACACCGGGTACAAAATCGATACGGCGCCTAAACGTCTCGATTTGCTGGTCACACGGCTCTTTGGCTACTATCCGCAAACCCGCATTTTGATTGCGTCTCTTCCGGAAGCCGAACAAAACAACACGCACCGACATGGCGCGACCAATGACCTCGCTGTTGCAGTGAATCACTACAACGCGGGGATCGTTTCGATTGTGGCGAAACACAGGATGATGGGGCAAAAGATCATTTTCGTGGACATGCATGCGGCGTTGACACTGGCGGACCTGCAAGATGGACTGCACCCGTCCGCCGAAGGTTACGTAAAAATGGGGAACATCTGGGCTGACGCCCTGACCGCTCCGGCAAATTGACGCCACTCAATCATCCATGAATAAGCTTCTTTCGCGCGCAATCGCGGCATTGCTTTTCGCGCTTGGCTTCTCAGGGACAATGGCCGATGCCGCGCCGGACACGAATCTCGTCGCATTTAATTTCGGCTGCAATGCGTTAGCGGCCGCCGTTTTTATTTCACCAACGAATGCGTATTCCGACGCCGCGGGCTATGGCTTTGAGCCCGGGAGCCGGGTTGTGGCGACCGATGGTTGCATTACCAGCGCTGAACCCTTTTGTTTTTCAGTTAGGTTGCCCGAGGGAAATTACCGCGTGATAGTTACGCTTGGAAACACGGTTGCTCCGTCCGCAACCACCGTCAAAGCGGAACTGCGGCGTTTGATGCTCTATCACATTCAGACCGCTCCGGGAGAATTTGCGGCCCGCTCATTCGTGGTGAATCTTCGAAGGCCCGAAATCACCGGGGATGGTATCGTGCGCCTCAAGCCCAGGGAAAAAGCCGAAGAATGGTGGGACTGGGACGACAAGCTGACGCTTGAGTTTGAAGATTCGCAGCCGTGCATTCAGACATTGATAATTCAAAAGGCCGAGGTGCCGACGGTTTATATCCTGGGCGATTCCACCGTTTGCGACCAGCCGTCTGAACCGTGGAATAGTTGGGGGCAAATGCTTCCATTTTTCTTCAAACCGACGGTTGCCGTAGCCAATCATGCGGAATCCGGTGAGACCATCGCTGATTCGCTCGCGGGCAACCGTTTCAAGAAGGTCTTCAGCGTGATGAAGGCCGGAGATTATTTGTTCGTTCAATTTGGGCACAATGATATGAAAAGCAAAAAGCCTGACGCCCTGGAACGTTACAAAAAAGATCTAATTGGAGTGGTGAAGGAGACTCGATCCAAAGGCGGCATTCCGGTGTTGATCACTTCGATGGAACGGAAGGCCGGTATCGAGCACCCGACATTGGCAGGTTATCCGGATGCGATGCGTGATGTGGCGCAGCAGGAACATTGCGCACTCATAGACTTGAATGCCATGAGCATTGTTTTTTACGAGGCCCTCGGCGCGAATCTAAACAAAGCCTTCGTGGACGGCACGCACCATGACAATTACGGCAGTTATGAATTGGCCAGATGCGTGGTGGAAGGTATCGTCCAAACGCATCTGCCGCTCGCCGCATACGTCCGTGACAACTTCAAAGAATTTGATCCAAGTCATCCGGACCCGCAGGAGACGTTTTATATGCCGGCAAGTCCGGCGCGATCCAAGGTTAAGCCGATGGGGAATTGAGTGGATTTATTGTAGGAGTCGAGGTGACGAGACTCTGACTGCACTCAAAATCATTACACCTCACAGAACCAATGAAAAAATCAGAGACTCCTGACGTTGTCTCCTACGGGAGTCAAGGTGACCGGCCCCAGCAGCCCCGAATCCGTCAAGGGCCAGTCCGACGCATCAAAGTGCTGGTAGTTGACGTCTACGATTCCAATATCACCAAAAATCTTCCAGGGAACGTGCCGCCGATCCAAATCGCGAATGCGATTGGCGGAAACGTTGGTGACTTCGACTTCGAGTTTGTTGTCATGCGGCTTTAGATTGTCAACGGCCACTCGAAATGGCGGCGCAATCAATGTGCCGTAGTCTTCGCCGTTTAGTCGCACGCGCGCGCTTTGGCAAACCTTGCCCAAATCCAGAAAATAGCGGGTGGCGCCTGATGACGGCGCATCGAAAGTGATCGTGTAAAGTGCGGAGCCGGCAAATCGCCGGGCGTTGGTATCGGATTGGTCTGTCCAGGACGCGAGTTGAGTCGTGGTAAATGACGCGGGAATCTCAGGGCCGCCCTGGACAAAATTTACGTTCCAGGTTCCGGCGATGTTCATTGTCGGGCCATTCGTTTCCCAATAGTTCCAGGCCGGGCTATTTGTCTCACCGTAGGAGACGACGTCAGGAGTCTCTGACTGATCGGCGGTTTTGCTTTGCTCTGATTCGGATTTAATCAGAGACTCGTTACCTCGTCTCCTACTAAATAATCTCAAAATTATCGAGCCGCCGGGTTGAAGTTGCAAATAGACCTGTGTCTGGCCGTTCGCAGCTCGCAAGGCTGCCATGCCAATTTGCCCCGTCATTGGATCCAGGATTTCGGCGGATTCACCGGAATGTCCAAGTGTAACCCAGCCAATGAGCGCATCGCCCTTGCGATTGGCAATGAAATAATTCCATCCGCCGTCAAAGGAGCGGCGCAGGAAAAATACGCCCGAATGATCGCTCATCGGTTCCAGGACGACTTTTGCAAGTGTTAGTGCTGTCTCAGCGTCTCCAATGAATATATGGCCACTGCCAATGTTGGCTAACCCGATGCCACCCCAGCTTGCTGTGACCAGATTGATCCGCTCAAGCAATTCGGTGAACACCTTCCGCCGCATCTCCAGATTGGCCCAACCCGGAACATCTACAGGAAGCTTGGAATCAAAGATGACCGTCGCGCCCGAATGCGTCAGCGCAATTAGCTTGGCCAGGGTTTCCACGGGCATAAGCCGGCAGGGCGGAACGAGCACGACACTATAAGCGCCGCCGGCGACTTGAATCTTATTTTTCCTGACCTTTGCCGTCATCAGTTGGGTATCGGAGATATAATCGAAGGCATAACCGCCGTTCCAGAGATCCTCCGCAATGTGTCCAACGGGTTGGTTCTCGAACCAATCAATGTGGCTGACGGTCATGCTCGGAAGCATTCCTTCGGGATCATTCCAAAAATCCGAAATGGGCCAGTATAGAAGAATGTCGTTGTCCGGCTTGCCGGATTGAAGAATGGATTGGCATCGGCCAATATAGGCATTGAGTGTTGGCACGTCGTGCCAGATGGAATTGCGCGGATTCATTTCCGTGGACGCATAAAATAGCCAGCCTGGCCATGCGGCCGCCGCGGGAGAATAACAGCAGCCGTGGTAGAAAATGTGGTTTATCCCGGAAATGAACATGTCATCGGCCAGATATTTCATTTCGGTGAGGGTTTCGGTGAAGTGCTCCGCCATCCATGTGCCTGTTTCCGCGCCCGTGAACGGATGGCCTGCGACGTGCGCGGCAGACGAAGCGAATTTCGAAATCAGAGGATTGTGTTCGAGGTGAAACATCTCGGTTTCCGGGATATCGGCATCCGCATACAAGTCGAGCCAGTTTGCCGGCGCTCCATGCGCCTGATAACTGACAATGAATCCACGCTGATGCGCCCAGTCCATCCACATGGGGTCTGTTTTATTTGCCATCAAATCCGATACCGTCTCCCGATAGTCTGATTTGACGCGCGCGACTTCATTCGAAGGCGCATCACCAAATAGCGCAGGCAGGACCGTTTGAAGCCTGTAGCCGCGGAGATGCTGAAATTGCTCAAAGAAATCCGGCGACCAATTGCACTGATATTCGTAAGAATCCTGGAAGACGGCGCGCGGTTTCAGTCCTTGATAGTTGTCGAAGGCGCGGTCAAACCATTTCAGATAATCGCTTATGGCCTTCGGATAAAATGGATTCAGCATCGGGCCGCGGCCGCCGGGCGCGGCGCGCTTCACGTTTTGCCCTGAAAACCGCTGCGAAATCGCATAGACCGTCCATTGTCCCGGCGGCGCGGACCATTGAATTTTGCCATTCGCGCCAAGTAGGGACATCAAATCCAGATTAGCGTCATTCGTGTTAAAGGCCATTAATGCTTGAGGCGCGAGCGGGAAATCGTGACTAAATTGTCCTCCGCCGTTCACATCAAAGGTCCTCTTAACCACAAAAGCATTGGCTTCATCCCGGTTGATTGTCGGGCCGCCGAAGCACCATCCGGTTTCGAGCGCCATATCCACGCCCATCTCCAGGTTGCTCGCATCCGTGACGGTATCGTTCAGCATGTCCATCCATTGCGGACTAAGAAAGTTAATGTCATCGGCTTCACCGCCTTTGATTCCGTAGATTGGAATGATTTGCACTCCGCCCAGGCCGGCATCCTGAAACATCTGCAATTGGGTGGCAATGTTGGTTGTGTCCACGGCGCTGCCGGGCCACCACCACCAGACCCAGGGTTTGTTTTGGGAGGTCAAGGGAGGCCATGACAATTGCGAATTATCGGCGTCTTGTGCAATCGATGCGACGCTGAACGATAGCGTAAGGAGCGCCGCTAAAGAGAGCCGGCAAAGGAAATTCATGCACTGATTAAGGGCGATTCCACGCAAGCGGTCAATCATCGGAAATGGCGATAAGCCGGAGGGCTAGCGCAAGGAACGATTACGGGTTTCCTTCTGGTAAAACTTTGGCGTCTGTTCAAGGAACAAACACGGAAACCAAAAAGGAAACCCGTCACGGGCTTATTCAATCTTGCCGAAGAGGTCAAACGAGCGCATTCAACTCGCTCTCGGCCCGTTTTAGTTCTTCCGCCGGCGAAGAAGAAACGCGGTGCCGCCTAATGCCGCAAGCGCAAGCGTTGTGGGCTCTGGAACCGGCTGGATTGCGACTCCGGTGGCATTTCCAAGCCCGGTGGCGAATGTGCCTACGCTGCCGCCGGGTGTGATTTCAAGGAGATTACCGCCGTCCGTCACGAACAAATTCCCGGCGCTGTTAAACGCCAGATCGTTGGCGGGATTTGCGAAGTTCGCAACGAAGGGGACCTGTGTTCCGCTGGGTGCGAATTCAACGACGCCGTTAGTCGTGCCGGAATATCCGACAAACAAATTACCGCTTGAATTAAACGCCAATCCATTGGGACTGGCGACACCAGACACAAAAGTGCTTTTTGTTCCACCGGGGGTAAATTCGTAGATATTGCCGGTGCCGCTATCGGACACAAACAGGTCGCCGACGGTGTTAAAAACCAACGATTTTGGACCGTTTAATCCAGTGGCAAAGGTGGTCTTTGTTCCCCCCGGGGTCAACTCGTAAATGTTGCCGCCGGCAAAATCTGCCGTGAAGAGATCGCCGACGCTATTGAATGCCAGGCCGTTAACGTTGCCAAGTCCGGAAGCGAACGTGCTCACGGTGCCTCCGCTGGTAACTTTATCGACGGTGCCCGCTGACGAACCCGCGACGAAGAGGTTTCCCGATCCATCAAAAGCGAGCTCCTCCGGTTGGTTGCCCAGGCTGGACACAAATGTGCTTACCGTCCCGCCCGGCGTTATCGAATAGATCGTCCCGGGAGGATACCAGTTTGCCACAAATATATTTTGAGCCGATGCTGCGCCGGCCATAGCAAATATTGCCGCGGATACGGCAGTTCGGAAATACGTTTTTACAATTATAGAATTCATAGTTTTTGATTGCGTCGATTGTTTAACTAGCTGTCAACCAGTAATATAACACCAAAAAATTGATGATTGTCAACATTAGTCCGGCCCCTTGTCTCGAAACTGAAGTCAAATGTCCCAACTTTGCCAAATTTGGATAAGCGCCAATTATTTCGCTGCCAGTTCTAATATCGTTATGGAATACGGCGGCAGGACTTTCGTGAATTGTTTACCGAGGCCGTGCATGTTCGTTTCAACCGGAACGATATTCGAGGGTTGGTCGATGAAATTCGTGTCGTCGGGGCTGGCGGCTTTCAAGACAATCGCACGGCCGGTGTGGTGCACCTTTTCGACTCCGCTCAATTGCACTGTGACGGGCTGCGGCGCGCCCAGGGTATTGACGATTTTCAGATATATCGTGCCGCTTTGACTGTCGCGCGTGGCGTCGAAAAAGATTTTCCGAATCTGCTGCGCCGGCTGCCGGGGAAGTTCCACGCCGTGGCGGTGTTTGACTGGCGGTTGCCAGAGTTGCGTTGGAATATTTTGCGAATCTGTCGCCAGGATGGTATCGCCGTGGTTCGTGCTGAACATGACCTGGGCGTAATACGAGGGCGAACCATAACTGTTCAAAGCGTCGTACCCGATCAGGTCGCTTCGCCACTGCATCGAGCCGCTGCGTTCGCCGATGTCGCTGACGTTGACAAACAGCGGCGCGTAGCTGGAAATGAGAACGATGTCCGAGTTCCGTTCCATGCCGGTCATCCACGCGGCGTCACCGAGAGCGCCCGCCATATTTGGGGTGGGGGAGCCAACGCGCGTCGCCCATTCGCCGCAGAAAATCTTCGTGTGATCGTTGCGGGAATATTTGTCGTAGTCCAGGGCGTGCGCCTCCATTTCTTCCTCGGACCGATAATAGTGTTCGTCAACGAGGTCGGGCACGCGGCTTTTAACTTTCGTCGTAGCGATGAGTTGCAATCGCGGGTACGCGGTCTTGATGGCGTCGTAAAACTGCGCGAACCGTTGATCGTAACTGCCGGAGCGATCGAACCAATCTTCGTTGCCGACTTCAATGTAGTTCAGTGGGAACGGCGCAGGATGGCCGTCTTTGATGCGTTGAGCGCCCCATTTTGTGCTGGCATCGCCGGTGACATATTCGATTTCGTCAAGGGCGTCCTGGACAAACGGTTTCAGGTCGTCGCCCGGATTGACGTGCTGATGGCGCAATGAATATCCCGCATAGACGGCGAGCACGGGCTGAATGTGCAGGTCTTCGGACCATTCCATGTATTCCAGCAACCCGAGGCCGTCCGTGGACCAATAGCCCCACGGACTTTCGTGGCCGGGCCTCTGTTCAATCGGCCCAATGGTTTTCTTCCAGTCGAATCGTTCGGCAATCGAGTTGCCTTCGAGATAATTTCCGCCGGGCAGGCGAAGAAACGCCGGATGCATGGCCGCAAGCAGGTTCATCAGGTCAGGCCGGTTGCCGTTTGGCCGTTCCTTGTATGTGGGAGGAAATAACGAAACCTGTTGGAGCCAAATGATGCCCGGAGGGCGCGTGGTGATTTTAAAAACGTTATCTTTCGAAGCCTTTGCCCTTTTTGTCCTGAGCATGACGTCAAACTTCTGCCAGTCACTAGTGATGCCGTTAACTTCCGCTGTGGCGAAAACAGTTTTTCCATCGGCGCTTTCCAGGCTCGCGGTCAACGGCCCGGAAAATCCGTTCGTTGCCCGGGCGTAAAATGATGCGTGACAGATTATATTTGGGCGGACGGGAATGCCCCAGTAACCGCTATTCTCAATGCCAGCGGGTGAATTGTTACCCACGTTTGAAGCGTCGAGCTTCATGCTCGAAGCGAGGGCGTCGTTCAACGGCATGGCGGTATCCAGGGAAATTACCGCGCCACCCGTGGCGCTCCAAAATTTCATTTCGTTTGGCGCCGGATTGAAGGTGCGGTTGGCGATGAGTTCGCCATAAAGGCCGCCTTCGTATGAAAAATTGATTTCCTCGGTCATCAGGCCATAGAGAGTAGGGCTCACCTTGCCGATGGGTTGATCGGCCTTGATTTGCAAAACGGGAATGGGATTTGAGTCTGCCTGCGCAAGCGCCGGCACCGCCCATACGAGGAACAAAAGAATAAAGAGCGAACCAAGCCCAGTAGTGAAAGCTGCGGTTTTGTTCATGGAGTCGTCGCGGAAAATTATCATTTGGGCGGGCGCGTGTCATACCCAGTTTTGGCGATGCGAGGAATCGTTTTTGTTGTAATATCAGACGACTACGCAGCAGAGCCTCAAAAGAGCGGCGTGGATTTATGAAACTTGGATTCCGGTTTGTCCTCGTGGATCTGTTTTTGCTTTGCGTTACCGCGTCCATCGGCGCTCCGATTGATCGCCTGGCGCTGGTCACGCGGCATGATGTCGTTTTGAGAAACTTTGACGCTGCGAATCCTTTGTCTGTTGGCAACGGCGGATTTTGTTTCACAGTGGACGCCACGGGATTGCAAACGTTTCCTGAAGCGTTTGAACACACGACGCCGCTGGGCACGTTATCGGATTGGGGGTGGCATACGGCGCCAAATCCAAATCATTGGAGCATGGACACTTTTCATTTCACGGAATTTACCGATTTGTATGGACGCCCCGTGCCGTATGCGGATGTGCCGCACAATAGAGTGACCCCGGAAATGAGTTGGCTGCGCGACAATCCGCATCGCCTGGACCTGGGTCAAATTGGTTTTGTCCTGAAACACATTGATGGATCAACGGCCACGCCAAGTGACATTATGGATGTTCGCCAAACTTTGGATTTGTGGACTGGCAGGATTATGAGCCATTTCAAATTTGATGGCGAACCGGTGAATGTGGAAACGGCCTGTCACCCGGCACTTGATGCCATTGCCGTGAGAGTTGTATCGCCGTTGTTAGAGCACGGGAGACTGGCGATTCAATTGCATTTGCCATACGGGACCGGTGATGAAAAGACGGCGGATTGGGACCATCCGGATGCGCACACTACAAAGCTGAACCAGGTGGATTCGCATCACGCCAAATTTTTCCGCAAACTGGACAATGACACTTACTACGCGGCGGCCAGATGGACTGAAGGCGCGACGCTGAAAAAGCTGTCAGAACATCAGTTTGAAATCGTGCCGTCGCAAAAAATGGATGAATTGGAATTGGTTTGCGCGTTTTCGCCGACGCCTATGAAGGCAAAGAAGTTACCGGCGTTTACGCAGACGGCAACGGCCGCGCGAAACCATTGGAACAGGTTTTGGCAAACCGGCGGCGCGATCGATTTGTCGGGCAGCAAAGACGCGCGCTGGTTCGACTTGGAGCGGCGGATTATATTATCCGAATACCTGACCGCGATTCAGGACGCCGGCCAATTTCCGCCGGCGGAAACGGGTCTGACGTATAATTCCTGGGAGGGCAAATTCCATATGGAAATGTATTTTTGGCACGAAGCGCATTTTGCGTTGTGGGACCGCCTGCCGCTCCTTGAAAAATCGCTGGGATGGTACCAGCAAATTCTGCCGCGTGCTGAAGGCACGGCAGAAAGGCAGGGCTATGCCGGCGCGCGCTGGCCCAAGATGACCAGCCCGAGTGGCGTCGAATCGCCGTCGCCGGTGGGGCCTTTTTTGATTTGGCAACAACCCCATCCGATTTTTCTGGCCGAACTCTGTTATCGTTCGCATCCAAGCCGGGCCACTCTTGATCGGTACAAAGCCGTGGTTTTCAAGACTGCTAACTTCATGGCGAGCTACGCGACCTGGGATTCGAACCGAGAGCGTTACGTCCTTGGGCCCGTTCTGCAATGCGCGCAGGAGGTATTTCCGAAAACGCGAACGCTGAATCCCACGTTTGAACTGTCGTATTGGCGCTGGGGATTGGAGGCGGCCCAGCAATGGCGCACACGACTCGGCTATACGCGCGATCCGAAATGGGACGACGTCCTGAACAAACTGGCTCCATTGCCGGTATTGGATGGAAAATATTTATTCACCGAAACTGCTCCGGATTCCTATACGAAACCGAAATGGCATACAGATCATCCAGCCGTCCTGGATGCTTTGAGTTTTTTGCCCGGGCCAACGGTTGATCCGACAATCATGTCCAATACCTTCGATTGGGTTTGGAAAAACTGGACCTGGCCCGGGACTTGGGGCTGGGATTATCCCGCCATGGCCATGACGGCGGCGCGATTAGGCGAACCGGAACGCGCCATTGCCGCGCTGGTGCTGGACACGCCCAAAAATCATTACGGTCTCAATGGCCAGGTTTATCAGCGCCCCAACCTGACGATTTATTTGCCCGCGAATGGCGGCCTGCTTTACGCGGTCGCGCTCATGGCTGCGGGATGGGATGGCGCGCCGAATCGTCATGCTCCGGGGTTCCCCGACAATGGACAATGGAACGTGCGATGGGAGGATTTAAAAGTGGCGCCGTAAGGGCAGGCGTCTGGCGAGCGACGCGTTTGCTCTCGATATGTGAATGTTGTATTGAAGTTGAAAACCGTGTTATCCCGAAAGCTTTCTGGATTACATTGTTGCGCCGCAACGATTTACAGCGTTTACACAATTTGTTACACGCTGTTAGATTTCATAAAGCACTATTTGTCAATGGCTTACGGTGTGACGGTAACGTTAAAGGCGAGCCCCGCCGTTGGTATCGCCAGTATTGGCGATTTTCAATCAGCCACGATTTGGTAAATTGATCCACAAGCCCGTTGTTGTGACTGTCCTTGTAAAGTCCTTTTTTCTAAGACAGTCGCGGCGAAGGTCCGAAATTGAAACAAAACTTTGAGCACAAATCCCCACACTCAAATCAACGTTGGACTTTTGGCCGCGAGACGATTGGAGAACTGAATCATTCCATTACCATGAAAACCACCCTGATGCACATTTCGTCCCAAATTCGCCCGCATAATCTTTTAATGCAAGTGCTGTTGTTTGCCGCCGCCGTGACCATAACCGGCGGCGTGCTTAGCGCCGAGGCGCAGACGGCAATTGACAAGTCCAGCAGTTACACGAGTCTCGCCACGCCCGCGGACTGGACGGGAAGCGTGGTGCCAGGGGCGAACAACACCTCGGTTTGGGACACTGGGGCCGGCACGCCATCGTTGGAACCACTCGGCGCCGATCTTACGTGGGACGGTGTTCAAATCTTAAATCCGCTCGGCGCCATCATCATTAGCGCCGATGGCAATACGCTGACCAACGGCGTCGCGGGTATTAACATGTTGCAGGCGGGCCAAAGCCTGACAATGAGCAACAACGTCGAGCTAAATGGTCCTCAATCCTGGCAGGTCGGCAACAATCAGACGCTTTCGCTGCAAGGCGGCTTATACCGAAGGCTTGGATCTGAGTTGTTTTTTTCATTTGATAATTCGGCATCCGCCGCGGCGTTTATCCAGACGAATATCGCAGGTTCTGTGGTGGCGGCAAATACGATGGTGATGATGGACGGGACGATTGGCAATGGGACAAGTACGGGCCTCCCTCTCGGAACCTATAACGATGTGGATTTTGCGGCGTTGGACCAGCAAAACCAGGTCGTGCCCGGCGCGTCCATTGCATATACGAATCTGTTCGGCACGGAGCCGATTTATTTAGGCAACCCAAATGGTCCAACCCCCACGGCGGCCAGCGGGACAGCGGCCCTTTTTTATGACTTTACCAACACAACATCGTATGGCATCCGCATCAGCACCACTACATATGTTCTTGGCATGCGGTTTAATAATCCTCAAACCAACACCGCATACACCTACGGCGGCTTTAATGCCATTGTTGGCGGGATACCCGCGTGGCAAGTTTTATTTAAGAGCGGCAACGTCCTTGACCCCAATGCAATTCTTGTGACCACAAATGTGGGAAATTCACCGGTGGTTTTCACGTCCGGAGGGTCGGCACGCATTTCGGTTGGCGTCAACGAAATGGCAATTTTCCAAAATAATCCCGCCGCGCCTTTGGTTTTTCAATCTCCTATCACGCAACGGACTGCCAGTTACGTTGACAAATACGGCGCCGGAACACTGGAGTTACAGGCGGCATGCTCATATAGCGTCGGCACTTTGATCTATGGCGGGACGGTTTTAGTGGACGGCGCCGGGACGGTCGGCGTTGGGCCCGTATCTGTCTTTAGCGGCGGAAATTTCGAGGGGGAAGGCGGCGCAGCCGATTCGGCTCCAGTAACCGTTTCCAGCGGCGGCACCAACAGTGTTTTGATTAACACCGCCAACGGGCAATTTAAGAATAATACGAATTTGATCTTCAGCGCCGGGACAACGTGTCTGCAGTTTATCTATAGCAACGGCATCGCTCCAAGCGCGACAACCGCGCCGCTCCTGATCACTACCGCCGGCGCCTCGCTCACCCTGAACAATACCGTCAACGTCAACGTCATGGGTGGAAACTTTTCCGTTGGCCAATACCCTCTCGTAAAATACGCCTCGCTCGCGGGCACGGGTTTCGCCGCGCTGAACCTGAATGCTCTGCCGCCTGACGTCTTCGGGTATCTTTCAAACAATGTCAATAATAGCTCGATCGATCTCGTCATTACCGCCGTCGGGCAGCCTGTCGTGTGGAACAGCGGCAGTGGTGTGTGGGATATTGGCCAGACGGCCAATTGGCTCGATGGTTTCGGCAATGGCACCAATTATCAGCAGGTCCTTTCGTCTGGCGAAAATGTTGTTTTCAACGACACGGCTTCGGGTCCCTTGATCACGGTGACGTTGAATACGAATCCGACTCCCGCTTCCGTTACATTCAATGACAGTGTCAATAGCTACACGGTTTCTGGAACCGGGAGCATCAACGGCCCGGGCACCCTCACGAAGTCCGGAACGGGGTCTTTGACATTGGGTACCATCAACTCCTTCAGCGGTGGTATCAACATCAACGGTGGGGTAGTCACCTTTAGCGCGCTGCCGAACCTCGGCACCGGCGCGATCAACTTCAACGGTGGCACTCTCCAGTATAACGGCAATACCGATGACATTTCGAGCCGTGTCGTGACCTTTAATGCCGGCGGCGCGACGATCGACGTCGGCAGTCAGAATGTCGCCTACGTTAATCCTATTGGCAGCGGCGGCTCCGGCGGATTGACCAAGGTCGGCTCAGGCACATTGACAATTAACGGGACCAATACCTTTACCGGCAGCACCGTCGTTAGCCAGGGTACACTTGAATTGGGGACAAATACCTTTATTGCGAAAAGCTCAGTCATAAATGTTACCAGCGGCGCGGTGCTCGATACGGCCGTCAGCGGAGTCAACCTGGCTTTGAGCGCTGGCCAAACCCTTACGGGATCCGGGCAGGTCAATGGGATCGTTACCAATTCCGCTTTAAGCATAATTGCCCCTGCCGGCGCGGGCCTGACGGGCACGTTGTCGATCAACGGCGGGCTGAGCATTAACGCGCAGTCCGATGTAAACTTAGACGTTGCTCCAACTTCAAACGACGTCATTGCCGTGACTGGTAATCTGAATATTGCCGTCGACAGTACGCTCAACATAAACGTTATTGGCACGTTGCCGGTCGGAAGGTACGTTATCATGACCTATACAGGGAATTTGACCGGCGCAGGCGCTAATATGGCGATATTTTCTAATAATTCTGGAACTACAGTGTTGTCATTGGACAGCTCGGTACAGGGCCAGATTGCCCTGGTCGTAACGGCCGGCGCGAGGGACGTCCTGCTTTGGCCGGGCACCGGGACCAGTTGGGATGAAGCCGGCACTTTGGATTGGCTCAATGGCGGTACATCGTGGTCTTATACCAATGGCGATACTGTCATGATTAACGACGCGGAAACAGGAGGAAACACCACGATCCAAGTCATGACGAACGTGCAACCCTCGGTCGTGATCGTGAGCAATACAGTTGTTCCCACGTATACTTTTGCCGATGGCTCGGGCTCGGGGAACGGGCTGATTACCGGCTCTGCCGCGCTTGTCAAACAAGGTTCAGGGACACTGGTCGTGCAAACAGCGGACAATTATACAGGACCGACCACGATTAGTGGCGGCACTCTCCAAATTGGAAATGGAGGGATTGGCGAAGTCGGGTTTGGCAACGTGACGAACAACGGGGCCCTGATCTTTCAGGAGGGCGACGGGGCAACGCATTTTGTCGCGGGCGTCGTCAGCGGCACGGGAAGCCTAACGGTCAATGTAACAGGCAGTTCGGTAGTGACATTGACAGGAAACAATACTTATACCGGCCCAACCACCATTGGATCTGGCACGTTGCAAGTCGGCGACAGCCTGGCATCCGGCACCCTGGGCGGCACATCCGCGGTGACAAACAACGGAATATTGATGCTTGATCGAGCCGGCACCTATACTCTTGCTCCCGCTATTACAGGATCAGGCGCGTTGGATGATGAAGGTTCAGCGATTATTTCACTTGGCGCAAACCCGTTGACTTACCAGGGCGACACTTCGATCAGCAACGGCACAGTGAAGCTCGGCGCCAATAATCAACTGCCAAACCAGGGCAGCGTTGCGGGCTCTGTCGGTATCTTGAATCTGGATGGCGGCCTTTCTTCCGCCGGCACGCTCGATCTAAATGGTTTTAACGCCACAGTGAACGACCTGTCAGGCCTCGCAAGCACCGTCAACGGAACCTTAACTGACAGTTCCACCGCGACTCCCACAAACACACTGACTATTCTGACTACCGCGAACACAACCTATAATGGTCAAATAACCGGAGCCAAGTTGAAATTGGTTGTGATGGGTCCCGCCACGAACGTGAACACCCTGACGCTCAATCCTTCGGCTGTGGATACATTTAGCGGCGGCATGGTCATCAGCAATTCATTCGTCTATTTAGGATCGGATGCCAACCTCAATTCGAGTGAGATGGCTCCTGGATTTGGCCCCATCACTTTATTGGGCACGAACACCATTTTGGTTACCGATGGCGGCCAGTCCGGCGCGCCCAACAGCTCGACATACGCCGCGTTGACCAATAGCGTGATTGTTCCCGCCGGGCAGGTTGCTACCATTTATGGCCCTTGCCGCGGCGCTTTTGGCAGCACAGTCACGGGCGGCGGTATCCTAAATTACGATACCACCTATGTACGCGATACCGTTAGCGGCAATTGGTCGGGATTTACAGGTCAGGTCGTCCTTACCGGCAATTCAACTGGTGGCAACGTTGGATTTAGCGTGGCCAATGCACTCGCGAACGCCAGTGTGCTCATGACCACGGACGTGGCGCTCTATTGCGAATCAGGCGGGACCGTTTGTTCAATCGGCGCGTTGTCCGGTGGAGATCAATCCTGCCAACTTGAGGGCCTGACAACTGGGGGCGCCAATAGCGGAGCGCAAAATACGACTTTTCAAATTGGCGGCTTGAACACCAGCACCATATATACCGGCGGCATCATTGACACCAACAATCTTTTAAAAGTAGGCACGGGGACGTTGACCTTGAATTGCGGCGGCGTTCTCACTACCAATGTGGTTCCGGATACCAACACTGGTTTTAATATAACCGTCATAGGCTACGGAGCCAATCGCGTTAGCTATACCGGCAACACCACAATCAGCAACGGTGTGCTCGCTCTGGTCGCGCCGGTGGCGCTGATCAATTCCACAAATGTTACGATTGCCTCGCCGGCCGCGGAGCTGGACGCCAGCGAGATGGGATTCATCAGCAACTTGACCACTGTTCTCCCGAATGGAGCCACGCAGGAAGTCGTGATTGATAGCACCTTTGAGATTATCACGAACCAGACTTTGGGCGGCATCGGAACGCTCAATGGTAATGTGCAAGCCGACCAGGGTTCAACCCTGGCCGTTGGATTGCCCACTGGCGTCTTTAACGTGACCAGCAACGCGTCGCTGTCAGGACTTATCCAGATGAACCTGGACGACACCAACAAGGCGGGATGCAGTGAATTGTCCGCGCCGAGCTTCACGATTAATTCGACTGCCACCCTGGTGGTCACCAATATCGGTCCGAACCTGACAAATGGTGTTACCTTCACCTTGTTCAACAACCCAGTGACGGGCATTGCGTCCATAACGCTGCCGGCAACGGATCCAACCGGGACAAGCCCTTACACGTGGCAGACAAATCTTTCTGTGAACGGCTCCATTACCCTGGTCAGCGGCGGCGTTTCGACCATACCGAACATCCCGCCGCACATTACGTTCAGTGTCAGTGGACCTAATTTAACATTATCGTGGCCACCGCCATATTTGGGTGAGGTGCTGCAAGCGCAAACAAACGCGGTGACAAAAGGCCTGAGCACAAATTGGGTGAACGTGACCGGAAGCGGGTCCGTAACCAATATGACCTTTACCATAAATCCCGTGAACGGGACGGTCTTTTATCGGTTGGCGCCATAAAGGTGCGACGACGCCGCACGCCTTACCAACCCATGAATGGGGGGAAACGCGCCAGCCCAAAAGCTGGCGCGTTTTGCGCCGTAAAATGAAACTGAAATCAGCTGCCCAAAAGTTTGCGCTGGCATTTGCGTTTCTGAGCGCTGCCGTGCCGGCGTTTGCCAACATTCCTGGCGGCGGCAATGGCTCCGGGCCGGACGTCACCCTGGTAAATAATGGAAACGGCACAGTGACGATGGCCAACGGCATCGTATCGATTCTCTGTACGACCGCCAGCGCGACAATCAATCAAATCAATTACGCTTACAATAACAGCGGCACGACCGTCACGAATCAGTTGCTCGCCAACGGCTTTGATGGCGGGAAGCTATATTGGGAAACGGGCGGCTTTGGCACTGGATCATTTAATTATTCCGTCACGGCCAACACCGGAAATTACTGCGAAATGGATCTATTGAGCGCGTCCGGCACAAACGGCGTGATGGACGTCCACTTTTCGATGCTGCGAGGTTCACCGGGCTTTTATGTGACCGCCATTTTTTCTCATCGGAGCCAGGACACCAATGCAATGGGCATGGGTGAAACGCGGGACAACATCTATTCCGGGGCTATTTTCAACTGGATGAGCGTGGACGCCGCGCGTAACAAGTTTATGGAGGTACAGCCGGGGAGCGGGGCTGTGGGAATGTTTGGGGCGCCGGTCGAATGTTCGCTATGGACCAACGGTGTTTATGAGGGGCGCTTTGAAGATAAATACAAATACAGCGCCGATTTCGGCGTACAGAATGTCTGGGGGTGGAGCAGCGTCGGAGCCGGTGGCGCAAACGTTGGGCTTTGGCAGGTAAACGCCACTTCGGAATATTATAGTGACGGTCCGATGAAACGCGATTTGATGTCACACATTGGCACGACGATCCTCAACTACTTCGAGAGCAGCCACTACGGGAGCGCGGGCACCGACGGGAATTGGGCCAGCGGTGAAATTTGGACCAAAGTTTACGGCCCGTATTTAATTTATTGCAACAACATCACCAATGGCATCACGTCCACGAACCAGGCCGCGCAAATGCTTTACTCGAATGCCCTGGCCCAGGCGGCGGCTGAAGCGACGGCGTGGCCGTACCCGTGGTTTACCAATTCCAGTTACGCTTCCGCATCTCAACGCGGTGCGATCTCGGGCCAAATGGTGATCAACGATACGGGCAATCCCAATGCCAGCGCCGCGAACATGTGGGTAGGAGTGATACAGCAGCCCACGACGTCGAAGAATATTTATGATTTTCAACAATGGATGAAAACATGTCAGTTCTGGGTCAAAACCGGCAGCAACGGCAACTTCACGATTCCCAACGTCATTGCCGGCGCGAACTATACGCTCTTCGCCTTCGGTCCGGGCGCGGCTGGAACGTTCCAGTCTCAGGCTCTATCGGGTGGCGGCCCGCCAAACACAGTGGACATCCCGGCTCCGCAGTTCAGCGTGACTGTGACGGCGGGAGCGACAAATAACATTGGCTCCGTGACGTGGACACCGACGCGTGTTGGTCCGACAGTTTTCGAGATCGGTTATCCCGACCGTACGGGCTCAAAATTCCGGCATGGCGAGGACTACTGGGTGGGTGACATTGGGCCGTTTCCCGTCGCCCCGTTGCCCATCTGGACGAAGTTTCTGGAATACCCGTTCGATTTTCCTAACGGGCCGAACTACACGGTCGGTCAAAGCCGCTGGACGACCGATTGGAACTTCGTCCAGCCAGTTGTGACTGATATGAGCGGGAACTACGATGCCTCGACCTCAACCATTAATTTTAACCTCGCGACGGCGCCGGCAAATGGGGCGACGGCTTCCCTGTATATCGCGCTGGCATCCGATTACCAGGGGGCGCTGATCGTTTCTGTGAATGGTAATAATCTTGGGACGGCTTCGGGCGCCACTTCGACTCCCAATGCAAATAGCGTCAACGGCTATTTCCCCGCCTACAGCGGTTCAGGAAACGAAAGCGACACTACGGTGCGCGAGGGTATCAACAGTGTGTTTTCAGACGAGCGCATCACATTTCCAGCGAGCCTGCTCATTGCTGGACAAAACACGATCACAATCAACATGCGCAAGGGCGGTTATTTTGCAAACCACGCAATGTATGATTACATCCGGCTGGAATTGACGGGTTATGTGCCGCCGCCGCCGGCGAGCGTGGCCGCGTATCAGGGCAATAATTGCAACTTGGTTTGCTGGCCGGTGACCCCTGGCGCGACCAGCTACAATATTTTACGTTCAACGACTTCGGGCACTGGCTATGTTTCTGTGGCAAGTGGTGTCGTTGGCCCGGTTTGCGGTAGCGGACTGAATAATGCCGCCTGGCTAGATACGACTGCGGTTAATGGGACCGCGTATTATTACGTTGTGCAGTCTGTCAATCCGGCAGGCGCCAGCGCGGATTGTGCGCCGAGCGCTGGCGTGATGCCGTCCGCCAGCCTGCCCCTCATCGCGCCCGGCGCGCCAACCGGCCTCACAGTTAGCAACGCAGGGCATCAAATTGTGAGTCTTACCTGGAATCCTTCGACTGGTGCGAATTATTATACGGTTTATCGTTCCACTCTCTATGACAATGGCGGCGGAGCATCCAATATTTTAAATACTATCGTCCTTGCCAACAATGTGAGTGGCGACACTTATACCGACACTTCGCCAACCGATGGGAGCATTTATAGCTATTTTGTCACCGCTACCAGCGCGGGAGGCGCCAGCGGCAATTCGGCGCCGGCGGTGGCTGTGCCGTTGCCGTCGCCGCCCTCGAGCCCTCCTGCAAACGTGAGCGTCACGAAAACGAGCCAAACCAATTATTCTATTACCTGGTCGCCTGTGCCGGGGGCTGTCGGCTATATTGTCAGCCGGGCCACGAATTCCTCCGTTTCGCTCAACTACGGCACCTACGTCATGAGCGTTACCGAAACAAACTGGAAAGATAGCGTCTTAAGCTCGAACGCCCAATGCTATTACATGATTACGGCCGTGAATGCGGCTGGAACGGCGAGTTCGTCAGCCGTTTCCGGTCCTGCTGTGGTATGGACCGGCAACGCGAGTTCAGCGTGGAATACAACGGCGATCAATTGGTTAAACGGTTCGACCGCGACTACGTATGCGGACGGAGACAGCATAACGTTCAACGATTCCGCGGCCAATGCCAACGTGACAATAACCAATGCCGTGTTTCCGGGCGCTGTTCTTTTCGCCAACGCATCGCTTAGTTATGCCGTGACCTCGAGCGGTGGAGGCATCTCGGGCGCCACGAGCCTCATCAAGATGAACTCCGGCAGCCTCACGTTGACCGGCACAAACGCTTATTCGGGCGGAACTTATCTTAGCGGCGGTACGCTGACGGTCAACAACGTGTCCGGGAGCGGCACCGGCTCGGGCGCAGTTACTGTCACCGGTGGGGTGCTGACGGGTACGGGTGCTATCGCCGGACGCGTGACGGTCAATTCCGGCGGGACGCTTGTTCCAGGCAATCCGTTTGGCATGCTGACCATCAGCAATAACCTCACCCTGGCTTCTGGCTGTGTCACGCTCGTGCAAGTGCAACATTCGCCATTGACCAACAGCGCCGTAAAAGTTTCAGGTGCTTTGACCGAAGGCGGCACGCTGGTTGTGTCCAATTTCAACTCGAGCGTGTTCGCCGCGGGCGATACTTTCAAGCTGGTCAACGCGGGAGTGTATTCCGGCGCTTTTGCTAATTTCATTTTGCCGCCACTCTCGTCCGGGCTGATATGGAGCACGGCGGCTCTGAATCAATCAGGCACTATCTCGGTGGTGGCGTTAACTGCGCCGCGCATCGAAAGAGTTACAGCAGCCAACGGAAATCTGGTGGTGAGTGGCACCGGAGGACCAGAAGGTTTGCCCTATGAAATCCAAGCAACCACAAATCTTGTTTTTCCTCAGTGGATTTCCCTGGCGACGAATCAATTCGATACGAGCGGCAACTTCGTTTTTACCAACATGGTCAATCCGGCGTGGCCGATGTCATTCTTTAGGCTTCAAGTTCAATAGTGTTATTTCATGGCGATAAAATACGTAGTGCCCGCCAGATGTTAAACGGCGCTCCCGAGAAATCCTTTCACAGGCATCACACAGAAGCATGAGGATGAGGCAAAGGGGATGGTTTTCCGCGAGATTTGAAGTATCAGCGGAACCGGAGCGTTAAGACTTTTAGGGGAGTTTACATGCGGCGGCGTTCATTCAATGTGATCTGTTTT
>DASYYL010000102.1:0-13120 GCA_035933915.1 Verrucomicrobiia bacterium | reverse complement strand
GACCGGGATCGTGACTTTTACCTCACGTTTGACCGGCATATGGATGCTGTGATGGAGGCGTTCAAAGTGGGAAAACAACCACCAGTTCATGCGCGTGCCGGTCGCCGTGCCTTGCAACTGGCTTATGCGGCAATCGAGTCTTATTCGAGCGGCCAACGCGTTGCCGTGCGGGTTGATTCGTTTGAGCCGGCTGCGCAACCAAAAATATTGCCTCCTCCATCTAATCCATAAACCGAGACATTTTTTCATTTATGATCACTATCTCCAGCTCGGCAGCCAACGCAGTCCAATTTCTCGAAGATGGCTCTGGAACTGAGGGTTGCTTGTGGAAAGTGCACAGATATGACTGGAAACAAATTGTGTTGATGTAATCTCTTGAGCGCGGCTCCCACTATTCCTGTTGTAAGTTTCCGGGAAATCGGCAAGCGGTTTCCGGGAACGGTAGCCTTGCATGGAATCAGTTTTGACGTCATGCCGGGAAGTTGCCACGCGCTCGTTGGCGAAAATGGCGCCGGCAAGAGCACCTTGGGGAAGATACTGGCGGGCCTTTGTCGCCCCGACGAAGGCCATTTTGAAATTGATGGTGTTCCGCGACGTTTTCGTTCGCCGTTGGAAGCCCAACGTGCGGGTGTTGGCATTGTTCACCAGGAGCTGTCATTTTGTCCCAACCTCACTGTCGCCGAAAACATTTGTCTGTCGCATCTGCCGAATCGTGTCGGGCGGATGAACTGGCCGGAAGTATATCGCCAAGCGCGGGCGTGTCTGGATGAAATCGGCGCTGACTGCGATGTGCAGGAAGAATTAGGGCGCCTGAACACCGGCCAGACGCAAATGGTGCAAATCGCGGCTGCGCTGGCCACCGGTGCGCGTCTTCTCGTGATGGATGAGCCGACTAGCTCTCTCTCCGCCGCCGAATCCCGGCGGCTGGAAGAACTGATCGGCCAGCTTCTGCAACGAGGAACCACCATCATCTACGTGTCGCACCGTATGGATGAAATATTTCGCCTTTGCGACTCGGTAACTGTGATGCGCGACGGACAACATGTGGCCACCAAGTCGATTGCGAAAACGGACGAGACCGAGCTGATTCAACTGATGATCGGCCGCGCCTGGACAAAGTTTTTTCCCAAACACTTGGACCGGCCGATCGGTGCCGAACAATTGCGCGTAGAGAGCTTTAGCTCGCCTGGCAAATTCTCGGAAGTTGGGTTTGCCTTGCATTCCGGCGAAGTGCTTGGGGTGGCGGGCCTGGTGGGCGCCGGGCGCAGTGAGATGGCCTTGGGAATTTTTGGACTGGATGCGAACCGAACTGGCCGCATTTTTGTGAAAGGCTCGGAAGTGTCCATTGGCTCTCCGCGTGAAGCGATGGCTTTGGGCATCGGATTGGTCAGTGAGGATCGCAAGAGTCAAGGTCTGGTTCTGGGCATGAGCTGCGGTGATAACGTGACCCTCTGTTCCCTGGAACATCTAAGTCGGTGCGGAATAATTCGCTTGCCGCAGGAACGAGCCGTCGTTGCTGATTTTTTTAGTAAACTCCGGATCAAGGCCGCATCGCCCCAGGTTCCCGCCCGCGTGCTCTCCGGCGGCAACCAGCAAAAACTCGTGCTCGCCAAATGGCTGGCCCGACAGTGCCGCATTCTGATTCTGGACGAGCCTACACGCGGCGTGGATGTTGGCGCCAAGGCGGAAATTCACCAACTCATTGAAGAATTGGCTGCCGACGGATATGCAATTTTAATGATCTCCTCGGAGTTGCCAGAAGTCCTCAATCTTAGCAACCGAGTGATGGTCATGCGCAATGGACGCGTTATGCAGATATTGAATCGGGTTGAGACGACGGAGGAGCGGGTGATGCAACTGATGGCAGGTCGAACTGGGGCAGGGAACACAAACCGTCCAACTTCCGTGGCGAACAATTGATTGGGCAAATGCAAAGTGTGCAACCAATGACACATGATGAAATGCCGCTGAGAATTTCCGCGCCACCGGCGCGAAGAAAGCTAATTCGATTTCAAGAAACCGGGCTGCTCGGGGTTATATTCGCCCTGGGGTTGGCGCTTACCGTTTTTGGCGGTTCGCTGCAAATCAGGCAACCCGGCACGGGAACCGTTGAAACAGTTAATAAATTTCTGCGGGCAGATAATCTTGGCATGTTGGCCAACAATGCTTCGTTTTTCGCGATCATGGCGGTGGGCGAGGCATTCGTTATTATAACGGGAGGCATTGACCTGTCTGTGGGGGCAATTTATTGCCTCTCGGCTGTCTGCGGAGCGATGTTTTTAAGTTACTTTGGCCCCGGCGGTGCGGAGAGCGGAGCTTCGCCAGCCTGGGTTGTGCCGGCGGCCATCCTGCTGTGTATGGGAGTGGGAACTTTGTGCGGTTTGTTAAATGGCGCTGGCGTGGTTTTATTTGGGATTCATCCGTTTGTGATTACGCTTGGCACGCTGGCCATTTATCGCGGCGTCGCGTTCGTAATGACCAAGGCCCAAGCCTATACCAACTTTCCTTCTTTGTTCACCGATGGGCTGATCCGATATCAAATTGTGTGGAATGGTCATGCTTTGTATCCCGTGCCATTGGTCATTATGATTTGCGTTACCATCTTCGCCGGTTGGTATCTCAAGCACACTGTTACCGGCCGTCATGTTTTTGCGATTGGCGGCAATGAACAGGCTGCCCTGTTCAGCGGGTTGCCGGTGAAGCGGGTCAAGCTCAAGGTCTATGCCTTCAGCGGTCTGACGGCTGGCATTGCGGCGATCATCATGTTGGGTTACTACGGGTCAGCTTCTTCTGATGCCGGCACAGGCTATGAATTGGGCGTGATCGCAGCGGCGGTTGTGGGTGGAGCGAGCCTGGTCGGCGGACGCGGGACTGCGTGGGGCGCGTTGCTGGGCGCCTTGATGATTCAGATGATCAGCAACGGCATTATCATCCTCAACATTGATCAGAACTACAGTCAAATCATCATCGGTTCGGTCATCATTCTGGCGGTGCTGTGGGATCGAATCAACACGACCTTGCGGGAACGACGGATGGCCCGGTCCGCTCAATCGGCCAGGGATTCGCGGCAGGAAATTTCCAGTTAATTCATCCATTTGACATTTAATTCCATGAAAATGCATCAGATTATTGGAATGACCGCAATGACGACCTTGGTTGCCTCATTGTCGGTTGGGTGCGGGCAAAAGAAAAGCGATACCCTTTCTAAGGGGGCAGGATCGAAGACACCAAAGTCCGAGTATGTATTTGCTCTGGTCGCCAAAAGCCAGGCCAATCCGGTTTTTGAATCGGCGCGGGTGGGGGCCGAGGATGCCGCCAAGGAAATCGGCAAACAGCTCGGGGTAAAAATCAAAGTTCTCTGGCGCACCCCCAATCGGGAAGACGCCCAGGTTCAGGTTCAATATATTGATCAGTTGGCCTTACAGGGAGCTGATGGAATCAGTGTCAGTTGCACGGAAGCTCCGACGCTCACGCCCGCAATTAATCGGGCGGTGGACAACGGTGTGGCAGTCATGTGTTTTGACAGCGATGCGCCCGACAGCAAGCGCTTCTGTTATTATGGAACCGATGACAAGGCGTGCGGTCACACGATCATGAGGGAATTGGCAAAGGTGCTGGGGCCGGGCCATCATGTCGTGGCCATTCCAGGCGGTGATCAGAATTCCCTCAACATTCAAAATCGCATCAAAGGCGCGCTGGATGAGGCGGCCAATTATCCGAACATCACCATCCGGGGTGTTTATTATAGCAAAGAAGTTCCGCAGGACGCAGCCGCCAAAATGGAGGAAGTTCAAACCGCCAACCCGGACATAGATGGATGGGCAATGGTTGGTTCGTGGGCGTTGTTCACGGACGCTCTGCTTAATTGGCAACCCGGCAAGGTCAAGATTGTGGCGATGGACGCGTTGCCGGCTGAACTGCCTTATGTAAAAAAGGGTGTTGTGCAGGAACTTTACGCTCAACAGACGTATCAATGGGGTTGGCAATCGATCAAACTACTGGCCGAAAAAGTCATTGAAAGCAAAAATTCGTCGGTCATTGAGTATTCTCCGTTGATCCCTGTGACGAAAACCAACGTGGATGAGTTCGCAAAAAACTGGAAGCAATGGCTGCATCAGTGAACCCGAACATGAGTCAGGGCTAACGTGAGTCAGTTGTTTTATGCTTAAAGGCGTTGTCTTTGACATCAAAGAATTTGCCGTGCATGACGGTCCCGGCATTCGCCTGACTGTTTTTATGAAAGGCTGTCCGCTCCATTGCGCCTGGTGCCACAATCCGGAGGGGATGTCGCCGCTGCCGCAGGTTGTTCGCGGTGCGGCGGGCGAACGCACGGCGGGACAATTCTTTACGTCAGCGGAGCTGGCTTCACGCATCAATGATCTCGAAGATTTGCTTCGACTGGGTGAAGGCGGCATAACTTTTTCCGGAGGGGAGCCGCTCGCCCAGGCGGATTTTGTGGCGGAAGTGGTGGACCAACTGAAACCGCTTCATATTCTTCTGGATACTTCGGGTTTTGCTCCGGAGCAGGAATTTCAGACGGTTGCTTCCCGCTCGCATCTCGTTTTTTTTGATTTAAAACTGATCAATTCGAAGGCGCACGGTCATTATACGGGTGCCGGCAATGAAATTATTCTCCGCAATCTCAAGGCCCTGACGAGGATGGCAGTGCCGTACGTTATTCGCGTTCCATTGATCCCGGGGGTGACAGACACGGAGGAGAATCTATCGGGCATAGCAAGGCATGTCGCGGGGATGCGGGGTCTGGAACGGGTGGATCTGCTTCCCTACAACAAGGCTGCGGGCGCAAAGTATGCCGCCTGCGGAATGGATTTTTCTCCTGAGTTCGACGAAGCCAGTCCCGTCCGGGTCGACACGACCTGTTTTGAATCGCTGGGTATTAAAACACGGGTTTTATGATGAACACAATGTCCGCCGAACTCAGTGACAAGAAAACGGTAAGAGACCTGACGGATAATTTCCATCGCAACGGAAGTTTTCACCAGCCGGAGGCAGATTTTGAATTGGAACCACGCCTGGTGCGGCTCAAGAACGCAGTACGCAACGGTTTTTATCGGGAGTTCCGGGAAACGAAGCCAATGGATGTTCTCAGTGAATGCGTCAGGGAAAATTTGTCGTGGCCGCGCCGGGCCACCCGCTTGACCCGCCGCATGTGTGAAGCCCAACAGCCGATCATTGTACCCGACGAAAGAATTGTTTTTACCCGAACGACCATCGCCGTCCCGCCCATTTACAGTCCGTCGCAGTGGCAGGCTCTGACGCACGAAAGAACATTGCATGAGAGCGGAGTCATCAGCAATGTCTGCGCCAATTGGGAAATGCTGTTGTCGCAGGGGCTGCTGGGCCGTCGTAAGATTGCCTTGGCCACTCGTGAAAGGCTGAAGCAGAGTCCGGAAGCTGTCGAATTTCTGGATAGCGCCATCGAAACCATTGATGCCGTGTTGGACCTGGCGCGGCGTTATGCTGCGGAAGCTTCCCGGCGATCCCTGCGCGGACTGGTTGAAGTTCTTGAACGTGTGCCCGCCTTTCCGGCCCGTTCATTTCAGGAAGCGCTCCAAGCCATACGTATTTGCCACGCTGTTTTGTGGCTTAGTGGCCATTACCACTGCGGCTTGGGACGGTTTGATCAATACATGTGGCCCTATTTAGAAAAGGACCTTGCCTGTGGCCGATTGGACATCAATATCGCCGAGCAGTTGCTGGCCGAGTTCTTCCTGTCGCTGAATAAGGACAGTGATCTTTACCCAGGCATCCAACAAGGAGACAATGGTCAGTCGCTCATGCTCGGCGGCGTTAAACGCGATGGCACGAACGCGGTGAATCTGTTGACGCGCATGGTTCTACGCGTTGCGCGAGGTGTGGGGATGATTGATCCTAAAATCAACCTTCGTGTGAGCAGGGATACTCCGCTGGAGTTGTTGACTGTGGCAGCAAAATTAACTGAGATCGGCCTGGGTTTCCCCCAATATTCCAACGACGATGTCGTCATTCCCGGATTGGTGGCTCATGGTTACGACCTTGAGGACGCCCGCGATTATTCCGTGGCCGCTTGTTGGGAATTCATCGTCCCCGGTTCGGGCATGGAAGTTGTGAATGTCGGCGCTGTCTCGATGCCTGAGGCCGTGGACGGGGCAATCCGTGCTGGTTTGTCAGCAGGTGACTCCTTCGATCATATCGTGATTCGAGTGGGCGGAAACCTGCAGTCCCAGGTCGAAAAGCTGGCCGAGCGTTCCGCCCGTTTGCTTCTGCCGCCTGCGCCGTATCATAGCGTATTAATGAACGGTTGTCTGGAGCGCGGTTCCGACATGTCAAATGGACTCAAATATAACAATTTCGGCATTCACGGGGCTTGTTCTTCGAATGCCGCCGATGCTCTTGCTGCCCTAAAAACGTTGGTGTTTGATGGACAAAGCGTGTCCTCGCAATGCCTGCTGGATGCGTTGAATACCAACTTCGAGTCGGATGAAGAGCTGCGCCGGCGGCTCTTTGACGAGGCGCCAAAAGTCGGCAATAACGATCCGCGGGCCGACACGATGCTGGTGAAATTATTCGAACTTTTTGCCGGGGCGTGCGAATCGGTGTCTGATAATGGCCGCGGTGGAATTTTGCGGCCCGGCAGCGGGTCGGCCATGTATTACGTCTGGCTGGCACGAGGTCATGAAGGCATGATGGAACCAACGGTCGGTGCCACGGCGGATGGCCGAAAACTGGGAGATCTCTTCAGCTCCAGTCTGGCGCCATCGCCCGGCGTGCGGGTTCGCGGGCCTCTCAGCGTGTTGAAAAGTTATGCCAAAATAGATTATCGCCGGATTTGCAATGGCGGGCCTCTGACCTTGGAATTGTCCGATACCGTTTTCCGAAACCCCGAGGCGGTTCGTCAAGTGGCGTTGCTTATTCGCCTTTTTGCGGCCGTCGGTTGCCAACAACTTCAAATCAATACGCTCAATGTTGAGACGCTTAAGCATGCCAAAGCGCATCCGGAACGGCATAGAAATCTCGTGGTGCGCGTCTGGGGCTGGAGTGGCTATTTCTGTGAATTGGACGAGAATTTTCAGGATCAAATCATAAGCAGGCATGTCCACGGGAAATGACTTTATGAAGGATCGGTCGCAGTTTTATAAGGATGGAGACAGCTGGAAACCAGTGGAACAACTAGGCGACTATGGCGTCGCGCCAGGCCAATTCAATGATGTGACGTTCACCCCGGTCAAGACGACAGGGCTGCGCATACATGTGCAATTAATGCCGAATTGTTCGGGTGGGATTTGCGAGTGGGAGGTTGAAGTGGGAGGTTGAGTGAAAAAGGAAGTATACACGAAAACGATTCTCCTGTTTGCAATCGTGAGTGCGGTCGTGGCCCCAAAAGCCAGTATCGAAGCTCAGACGGCCCAAATTTATGTCAACGCCAGACAGCCCCTCCACCAGCTCTCGCGATATCTTACCGGAGCATGTATTGAAGATGTGAACCATGAAGTCTATGGAGGGATTTACAGTCAGATGATCTTTGGCGAAAGCTTTCAGGAGCCGGCTGCGTCGGCAGAGCCGTTGGCGGGCTTCATGGAATATGGCGGCACCTGGCCGGTTACCAATGGCGTTTTGTTTTCCGCCAGCAGCCCGGGGCCCAAGTTGATGAAAAATGACATCAATCTATCCCGCGGCGACCTCAAAGTTCAGGTGCAGTTTCCTGAAAACGGTGGTGTTGATGCCGGATTCATTTTTCAAGTGAGCCATCCCAGTGTGGGCGCGGACGCATTCACCGGTTACGAAGTGTCGTTGTCGCCCTCTGGTTACGTGGTGCTGGGGCGACATCGTCAGGGCTGGGAACAGATCAGCCAGGTGCCTTGTTCCACTCCGACCGGCCGATGGATCAACCTAGAAGTCCAATACACCAATGCGTCCATTACTGTGCTGGTCAACGGCAGCAGCCTGATTCAGTACACCGATACGCAATACCCGCTCAGCAGCGGGCAAGTAGGTTTGAGGAACTATCAGCAGGATGTGCTGTTTCGGAATTTTCAAATCAACGGCACGAATATTTCATTTGCGTATGATTCAGGCAACCTACTCGGAGCAGTGAGTGGGATGTGGACGCCTGTGGTTACGGGTACGGTGACGGGTCAATATTCGTTGGAGGTGAGCAATGTGTTTGTGGGGAAGCAAAGCCAGCGGATTACCTTCACAGACGGGGTGGGAGAGATTGGCATGGCTAACCAAAGTCTCAATCGCTGGGGGATGAATTTTGTGGCAGGCAATGAATATGATGGTTGTTTGGATGTGCGGGCGGACACGCCGACGCCCATCACATTGGTGTTGGAAAGCGCCGACGGGTCCAAGGTGTATGCACAAACCAACCTTTTAGTGACCGGCAACAACTGGCAGCATTTGAATTTTAGCCTAACTCCGTCGGCCAGCGACAATAATGGAGGCTTTGCGATCACCTTAACACAACCCGGCTCGGTGGTGGTGGGCTATGTGTTTTTGGAACCGGGGCCGTGGGGTCGGTTTGCAGGATTACCGGTGCGCAAAGATGTGGCGGAGGGGTTAATTAAGCAGGGGATTACGGTGCTGCGGTATGGAGGCTCAATGGTGAATGCGGCTGGATATCGGTGGAAGAACATGATCGGACCGCGGGACCAGCGGCCGCCTTATACCGGGACATGGTATCCCTACTCGTCAGACGGGTGGGGCATACCAGATTTTCTGAATTTCTGTGAGGCGGCGGGATTCTTAGGCGTGCCCGCCGTGAATGACGGGGAAACGCCGCAGGATATGGCAGATTTCATCGAGTATGTAAACGGGCCGGCGGACAGCGAATGGGGTCGCCAGCGTGCGGCTGACGGTCATCCAAAGCCTTATCACCTGAAATATCTGGAAATCGGGAATGAAGAACGCGTTGACGACAAGTATTTCAAAAAATTCAAGCCTATCGCGGAGGCGATCTGGGCCAAAGATCCAACCGTTATTCTCGTCGTTGGTGATTTTGCTTACACCCGACCCATTAGGGATCCTTTTAATTTCGAAGGCGCGGAGAGTGGTATCAGCACACTGTCGGCGCAACAAAAGATTCTTCAGTTGGCCAAGCGGCATGACCGTGAAGTGTGGTTTGATGTCCATGTCGGCACAGACGGCCCGAGACCGGAAAGCAGCTTGGCAGGGACATTTTCGTATGATGACGCGTTGGGACAGATTGCGGAAGGGGCAAAATATAAGGTGGTGGTATTCGAATTGAACGCCGACAACCATTCGCAACGGCGAGCCTTGGCCAATGCGCTGGCTATCAATGCGGCGGAGCGTGACGGACGTTTGCCCATCGTAACCTCGGCGAATTGCCTGCAACCGAACGGCCAGAACAATAATGACTGGGACCAGGGGCTATTGTTCCTGGATCCATCTCAAGTCTGGCTTCAATGCCCAGGTTATGTGACACAGATGATTTCTCACAACTACGAACCGTTATCTGTGGAGAGCGAAGTTAAAGTCTCTGGCAATTACTTGGACATCAGCGCAAAACGCAGCGAAAATGGAAAGGTTTTGGTTTTGGATGTGGTGAATCTTAGTCCAAGGGTTACCCCCGCAACGATCATCATTCACGGGTATTTACCAGCAAAACCAGCCACGGTTGAAGAATTGGCTGGCTCTCTTAATACGATGAATTCGGCAGAAACGCCAACCCAGATTTATCCGACTCAAAAAAAATGGATTCCCGACTTTAAAAAAGGCGAGGTTAAGTATGATTTTCCTCCGTGTTCATTTACGGTGATCAAATTCAACAAATAAAGACACAACATCACCTGCGATCAAAACGATCAATGAAATCAGCTGTTTTCACCGCCATTATAGTATCTATTTCATTTTGCGTGGAAGCCTTCGCGGCGGGTCCGTCCTCATCACAGTCCGTGCGGGGAGTCGTGCCGCCGCCGCTCGGCCACGAGGCCAGCCGCCAATGGTATTTGAACCAATATGCCGATCCGGCCATTTTCACCTCGATCGGCCCGCCAGGCGACCCTGGAGACGCGGAGGTTTCGCCGGATGGGCAGTTGTTTTCCGGCGCAATAGTGCCTCCTTCCAAGGCCGGCCGGCTGGTGGGCAACACGATTTATTGCAGGCAAGCATTGGCATTCGCCCTTCTTTATGGCGGTCAGATTCTGCCCGTCGGTTCGGGACAACGGGCCAAACAGTCTTTCGTGGACGGTTAATTGCCGATTGTAGTTACCAAATGGAGTCATGGCGACCTCAATTGGCAGGAAACAACCTTTGCCGAACCATTGCGCGGGTCGGGATATAGCAACGGCGATGAACGCACGCTGGCCTGGGCGGGCATCGAATTGCGAAACCTCTCCTCCAAAAGCCAACCGGTGACTTTGCTGGCGTTCTACGTCGGCGAAGCGGGGCAGCTTGATCCGAAGCTAACCTTCCAATCAGGCGTCATCAGCAGAGAAAACGGCGAACCGTTCTTCAGCGTCGCCGCGCCCAATGGCTGGACGGTCGAGTTTGTTCCGGTCTGCGCGGCTGAATCGGGTGGCGCTTCCGGCGCGCCGTCCTTCTGCTCGGAGGCGGAGAAGCTGGCATTCCTTCGATCGCTTAAGGGCGTGTTCAACAGTCTGGTCTTGCGCGGAAGCATCAAGGGAGAATCATCGGTTCGACTGACGTTCAACCGGCTTTTCAATCCGGGCAGCACCGCGTTCTGGGAAGTCACCCCGGCCGCCCCGCCGGTCAGCACCAGGGAATTAACCGGCCGTTCCTTTGACCGCGGCTTGCGGCGCATGCGCGCCTCCTGGGAGAAACAGAGCCGGCCCGTGGCGCGCTTCGAGACGCCGGAAGCGGACTTGAACAACATCTATCGCAAGGCGATGCTGGATGGTTACATTCTGACCAAGCGGTGGAACGGCGATTTGATTGTGTTCGACTCAGTCGCTACCGGTTATCGCTGCCAATGGGACGATTCGAGCACCAAATGGTTCTACGCCTTGGACGTGATGGGCGACCACGGGACCGCCGGCCGCCTGCTCCATACGGTGTTCAAGCGGCAAGGCTCGCGCCACCCCAACGGCACCCGCACCAGCCAAGGCTGCTTTTCGGATGTCACTAATATCAAGGGAGAGGGCGACGCGGCTGCCCGCACGGATCCCAACTGGGAATTCGGCAGCACGGCTTCCTGGACATGCTGCAATGGCTGGGCGCTCTGGGCGATGGCCGAACACGCCCGGCTGACCGGCGACCGCGCGTGGCTGGCCGCGCACAAGGCCCAAATCCTTGAAGGCTGCCATTGGATCACGCGCGAGCGGAGATATTCATTCGAGCAGACGAACAATCCTTGCGCCGGCCTTATTTATGGCAAATTCGTTTGCGATTTGCCCGATCTAGGTGGCAGCGCAAAGGGCGTCGGATATTTTACTTATACCGATGCCATCAGTTACATGGGCATGCACGAAATGGCGCAATTGCTCACCGACTGGGGGTACCCGGAGGGTCCCGGCCTGCTGGAGGAATGCGAGGCCTACCGCCGGGATATTGTGGCCGCCGTGGACCAATTGACCGGCAAATCGGAGGACCCCTGGTATGTGCCTTGGGTGCTGAGCGCCCCCCAAGATAGAGATCGCTATTTTTACGACGTTGTTGGCCCGATCAATCTTGCGTTTGCTTGCGGCAATGGCGGGGTGTTGCCGCCCACGGACAAGCGGATTGACAACGTCATACGCTGGATAATCGATCACAATCACCAGGGCAAGGTCGAAAACGTCGTCGGAGTTCCGTCCCCTTTCGTGTCTGACGGTTCTGCCTTTTACACCCAGGACCTGGCCATGACCCTGCTGGAGATGGGGCGTGTCGAGGAATTCCTGCGTATTCTTTATACCCTGACCAGCGCCAGCATCTCGCATGAAACGCTGACCACGACCGAGTGGGGTCCAAATGTCCAACCGCATGTCCATTCCATATCCAGCTTCATTCGCATGTTCCGTGCGATGTTCATCCAGGAACGCGGCGGCGGGCTTTACTTGCTACAAGGCATCCCACGTCGGTGGCTTGAGCAGGGCAAGCGGATTCAGATTAATGAGGCCCCGTCCTGGTACGGACCAATGTCATTGGACTGCCAATCAAGCGTGGATAGTGGGAGCATTGACTTGCGGCTGCAATTTGCTGAACAGGTGAATGTCCCGATTCACCTGAAACTGCGCCTGCCCCAAGGGCTGCAAATCAAGAGTTGTATGATCAACGGTCGGGCCGAGACGTCCCGTGATGGCGAATGGATCACCATCGCCAAGCCCGAGCGAAAAATGCGGTTGAAGATCCAAGTCGAGAAACTTTAATGCGTATTGAAGGCGACGCCTTCCGGGCGTCATCAAGACGCTTTTTGACAGCCTGGCAGATAATGCCGGGTGAGTATTCGGCCCCAGCGATAGGAAGGACGGAAGGCCTCGGCCATCGTGCAGCCTGCCTGCAGCCCTCGAAAACGGGCGGGAAATTCCAGGAAAGCTTCCAAGGTATAGAGCGGATTAAATAAAACTGTAGCCACAATGTGCAAACCAATTGGCGGCATCTTGAGGCGTAACGCTGGCCAGGGCGGCGGCGATGGCCGCCACCAACGTCTCGCAGCTACGAGCTTCCGCGCTGCGCAGTAACTGCTTCACTTTGCTCCACATGGGCTCGACGGGATTCAAGTCTGGCGAATACGGGGGCAGGAAGGCCACCGTGGCTCCGGCCTGTTGGATCAGAGCCAGCGTGGCGTTATTTTTATGTGGCGAAAGGTTGTCCATGATCACGATGTCGCCTGAACGCAGCGTCGGACACAACAACTGCCTCACATAGACTTGGAAGACTTCCGTGTCGGTCGCTCCTTCGATTGCCAAGGCGGCGGTGCTGCCGTTGAGCCGGATGGAGGAAATCATTGTGGTGGTTTGCCAGTGTCCAGCCGGAGCGCTGGCGTGGACACGTTGCCCGCGCGCGGCCCGTCCCCGCAGCCGGGTCATATTCGTTTTTGCTCCCGATTCATCGAGGAAGACCAGCCGGGCTGGATCCCAACGAACCTGCTCCCGCCGCCAGCGCCGCCGCGCCCGTTGGATGTCCGGACGGTCTTGTTCACTGGCGCGGAGTGTCTTTTTTT
>DASYYL010000086.1:0-5004 GCA_035933915.1 Verrucomicrobiia bacterium | reverse complement strand
GTGTAGATCTTCCCGCGCAAGGCCGCGGCGGAGTGATACGAAGCGGGGCAAGCGCAATTGGCGCAGAAATTGTCGTCGCTGGCAGGCTGAAAATCTCTGCACCTGCAAATGTGCTTTTGATGGTCGCACGGAATTCTTTTGGGTTTGTTCGCCGCAGCGACATCAGGCGCCTTCCTCCTGTTTCGCGAGCTTGTCGGCAAACTGGAGGCATCGGCTCGATTTTGAACAATACTTTCGACCAGCGTGCCGAGCACCGGGAACATCGCCGGAAACTGACTAAGCGGCAATACGCGAACATTTTGTTGTTTCTGTCGTTTAGCTTTCATGAGTAGTCATCAAACTTGTAGGGGGTTCTGCGTATCAGTGCGGTTGAATCATCAATTCCTCGCTCCACGGGATGGCCCTGACCCTAATCCGCATTGGCAGGGATGGCTCCGCTCCGGCAAACTCGAAATCCATGATCGTGTAATGGAATTCCAATGCCCGCTGACCGGCATTCACGCAGACGGTTTGTCCCAATTTGGCGTGCCAGGTGTTGTTCTCCAATGGCGTGTCGTGGTCGTGCCCGCTCGCGACAATCAGTGGTCCGAATCGCTCCACCGCGTCTGCCCACGCCGCGTTGAACACCTGGGGTTTTGCCAAAGGCAGACCCACGGGACTCTCGTGCATGAGCCACAGAGCCCGGCCGACCGGACCGGTTTTTCGCATCAGGGCCGGTAACCACGCAGCAAAATCCGAAGGCAAAGGCCGGCGGCTCTTGAGAGGATGCAATTCCACCTGGTTGCCAACGGTCGGCAGATGTGCGCACCAGTGAAATTCCGAGCCGACCATGCAAGGGAAACCTACAATCACCAGCGGGCCGATGGCGCAGGCGGTGCCGTAAAGAGCAAGCAGTGGCCGGCGCTCATGCGGCCAGGCTGCAACAAATTCCGGCCACGTGAAATCCTCATGGTTGCCCCGGATGAAAATCAAGTGCTCAACCGAAAGAGCCGCCAGTTGCTGGGCGCATTCCTTGGTCGTGAACTGCGTTTTGGTTGAAAATTGCAGCGCGTCCAACACGTCGCCAACCAATGCAACGACGTCGGGCCGGTATTGGGCAACCGCCTGCGCTAGTTTCTGGTAATGGAGCCTGGATTGGTGAAGATCCGTCGCGATCAGCAGCGTGATGTGGATGCCACCTATTCCTGTCGGCTTTGAATTCATGCGGTCCTTGACATGACTTTTGAAACCAGCCCCTTTCTCACAAGATCGCGCAGGGTGAGCTTGCCCAATTTAGCCTTGGGCGCGGGTGTGGGGTTGGGCCTCGGCAATTGATCCAACCGCCACAGCGGGGATGAAATCAGATACGCCGACAGGATCGGCTTGCTGAGGAACGACATTGAATCCAGCGTGTAAATGTCAAAATTGTGGTAATAGATGCCATCGAAGATGACTCCCCATGTCGCTTCATTTTTCCTGAAAAGCTGGGAAAGCAGCACCACATGTGAGGCACTCAGTTGCGAGTCGCTGGCCGAGACATTGCACTGGGTTAACGGCAGCACCGTGAATCCGCGCCGGCGGAGAAATCCCACTATAAACTCATCGGCAAAATGCGGCTGGTAGTGGTTGAGCCGCGCGATGCGATCAGGCGAAACGCCGGTCAGCAGCGCCAGTGTCGTGGCGCCACAACCCCGGTTGCCCCGAATGTCGCAGGAGAATAGGAACGGGTTAAAGACGGCCGTCGCGTAACGACCAAAGTCGACGCGACGGCCGGTGTAGGTGCCTTTTTCCATTTCACCACCTGGTCCCCGGGAATCTGGCCGGCGATGTCTTCGCTGGCTTGTTTACGGTTTTCGGGGTGGGTTTGGCTTTTGGCGTGCTCGCCTTTTTGGTTTTCGCTTTTTGTTTTGGCATAAGGATTTCTGGCTAACGATGTTTGGTCCGCAAGCACGTTTCTGTTCTCGTTCTGGTTTGTGCGAGCAGGATCCTTTGACGGTTTTCAGTCCAAGCCGCCGGCGCGCGTTGGCGGCGACTTCCCGGGCGCCGATGAAACACGGCCAAATCATGCCGATTACACGTCCGTCCCGACGGATGTGAAGGGCTTCATGCTCGTCATGCAGCGTAAAATCGAGTCTCCCCAAGGGCCGCACGACTTGATCATAAAGCGCGGCGGGCATGGCGAATCCGCCACTGAACCACACATACTCCAACAGGCCCGACTTTTGGTAAAACAACGGATGCACGGTCTGGCCGGGAGTGGCGGAGGGTGGCTTTGACAACTCCGGACCCGGGTCAGATTTTTTGATGCGAAAGTGCTTGGGCGGCTGACCGGCAATGTCCAGGGCGGCGCCGGTCATATTTGTATTGTAGATTGCATCGTTTTCCCAGCATGCGACGCTGTAGGCTGGCCGGCCTTGCCAGAGGCCCGTGACGCACGTCAAAGGCAATCGCTTCGAACGTCGGTGGACAGAGTTCACCGGCAAAAAGACATCCTGGTCTTCCGGACGTAAGCGCGTCCACCAGGTTGCGTTACAGAGGACTTGGCGCATAGGCATTGACCCGGGCTGCCAAAACGGATGGGGATGACTTTCGGCAAGGACATAAAAATTCTCACCCACCTCCCGGGCAGCGGCGGTGAGTTTTACAGCATCAACGGTCAGATCAAGATCCGCCTGGCGAAGAATCAAAGCGCGCCGCGTGAATACCTTCGAGTTAAAAATCACGAAATGATTAGGGTGCATTGTGTGAAACCCTGACTTGGAAAAGGTAATCAACCGCCCCTCGCAGAAGCCGCGCTGACGCAGCGCACGAATGACGTTGTTCTTTTTCACGGTTCAGTGTTTGCGGGATCCGCTCAATTGTCTTTAGCCTTTTTGTGCAGCCGGTCTGCGTAGAGCTGGGCGACCTGCCTCGCCTTGGCCTCGACTTCGGGACTGGCTTCAAAATACCCGCGGTAGGTTTGGTAGAGCTTAACCTGTTTGATGTCCTCCACCAAAATCTCACCATTCAGCCTGACTTCAGCCAATGCACGGATGACGAATACCTCGCCGGCGACACCCTTGCAGATCCGGTCCAGTTCCTCGTCTGAAACGGCGATCGCTTCCTTCTGAAGCACTTCGACGATGGTGTCACGGAATCTCGTGGCACATTGCGCAACATACTCATCCCGCTCCACCTCGTAACAGGACGGACCCGTCACATCCTCAAAAATTGCCAATTCCAGAATCACATCTTTCAGCAATTTCGCGATTTTCGGGTCAACCGGGTATTTTGGGGGTTCGATCCAGAGCTTGTATCTTTTCATATCCACGGTTTCACAAACTGCCTACACCGGGCACGTCAAATCGTGATCCGACGGCAATTCAATTTCGATGCTCGCTTTCATGTTCGATCCTGGTGTCAGCATCGTTTGGACAATGACCAAGGTCCTGCGGGAAAATTCCGAATCGCATTACATATAAGAGCTACGGTTCGGAGCGTTTTTGTTGAGAAATCTGCGTTTGAGAGCACCGGGCAGTTGAAAATTCATGCGCTGAGGTCGGGGGGCGACCCTCGCCTACGGCGCTAAAGGCCAGTATTTGCGAAGGAAAACCCAAAGGGCAGCCCCGGTTGCCAGCAAAAGTGCCAGCGGGAGGAGATCAATTTGGCAATGCTGGCAATGCCGCGCAACCCAAAGTCAGAAAAGACCCAACGCAAACGAACGCCTCTGCAGTTTCACCGGGAACATCAGAGCACGCCCCCAGCCGGTATATTCTGATTCCTCGAAATCGTGGCACGAGCGACTCAAAGCGATGGGAGGCAGGCCGGTGCAACATTTCTTCCTTGCTATAAGATGTCAAAACGTATATCATAAACGGCAACGGGTATGGCCCGGATCGGCATCTCGGAATCGCATATTCTTGCGGAAGGCATGTTTTGCCTGCTTTCCGCGACAGGTTTCTTTTTGTCGCTGATTCCCGACTGTTTGTGGCGGATGGATTCCCAAGTCGCTTTAGCATGGGATCAGCGGGCCTCTTCCAGCCCTTTGCTCCTGACAGGCAACACCCGCGCTCCGAAAACTCGCCGCCGTTGCCATGACGATTCGACCCCCATTTTGAACTGAATTTCGAGAGGAACCCATCGTGAAATGGATCCGGTCAACAATGCTGGCGGTGGCTATGCTAAGACTGGTCTGTTTTCACGCTTGCGCAGTCACCGTCACTTGGATTCACACTCCCGGCGGCAAAAGCACGGCAGCGGTGACTTGGAATTGGCGACATGGCCAAGCTGCCGGTCCGGTTGTTGCCGCTGGATCCGGATATGACACGCCAAACGCCGGCGACGCCTTTGAGTACGAGCTTCAGATTGCCGCCAGTGATTGCTGGGGTAGCGGAAGGCGCAGGCCAATCTGTGTGCCGGCTGACGCGGAGTTGGTTGGTGCGAAGTGGAACGCAGGGATCACCGTCAATTCGGGTTGTCCACCGCCCCGCTCGGAAGTGGCGCGTAACCACGGCCGGTTCGCCTTCGCTGGCAATGCCCTCAATGAAGACGATTATCGGACGCAATTTGTTGCCCGAGTGCGGCAATCCAACTGGAACTTACTGGACAACAGCGTCGGCGAAGCCAACGTCGCCTTGACTTTCACCGCCTCCACCGGCTCCGATTCGCAGCGTTCCCCTCTCGTTCTGACTCTATAAGCGTCCTTGGCCGGATCTTTCGGGGACGTTTTGCCGTTGCATCATTTCCTCGCACTCATATTCCATGAAAACCAAACCATGAAAGCACAGTTTCAGCGGATTTTTGGAGAGTCCTTTCGGCGTTTCACCAAGTCCGCGCTCTGCTGGCAGTTTTGCTGGCAGTTGCAACTTGGTTCTTCACAACTCATTGATACACAAGTATCAAAATTGGAGGCGGAGGTCGGAATCGGCCATTTTTCCTCGCCGTTACACCTCAAATATGCCCGATTTTATTGGGAAATCAAGTTAATTCGATGTAACCCAACTTAACCGTTTTTAACTCGTTTGGTGTCCGTTTTGGTGTCCGCTG
>DASYYL010000081.1:0-29044 GCA_035933915.1 Verrucomicrobiia bacterium | reverse complement strand
GTAATTAGCGGATCGATCCCCGCTTCCACCTGCGATGCCGCAAATCTTCAAAATTCCCAACAAAATCGCACTTTTCACCCCAAAACCCCCGTTCGTTTCTCGTTGCACCGCCTATACCCAAAAAATGTGTTTGGCCTCCGTAGCTTTAGCGAAGGAGGCTCACGGGTCCTCGCCCGGACTGCTGTATCAGTGGTCGGCAGACTGCCGACCCCGAAAATGTTGCGCCCCTGTTACGGCTTTGTTGCGCATTTGTTACGCTTTAAGTCGTTGAGGGTCAACAATGTTACGCCTTTTCAGACTATATATCATATCAAATCATCACACCAAGAGGGCAAAAGGGAATCATCGTCATCCTCACCCTCGACTTGGCTACTATAATGGGTTGCCCATTATGCCAACGCTGGCCAGGCTGCCCGATGCGATGAGAAACGTGACCTGGTGCTTCACTGGAAGCAGGTGTGCAATGAACCATTAGAAGCCTGACCAGGACCGCCGCTCTGACACGAAGAGCGCGCGGATCGCGGTACGCGTTTTTGAATGGAGCAAGTGCCCGATGGAACGAGGTGTCTGGCACGAGCACGGGAATCATTCTCGCTTGCCGCCGAACCCATCCTAAGGCCGGTCAACGTCCCAACGCTCAAAACAGACCATGCTTTATGCAGGCGGCGTCGGCGGGCAAAGTGCAGTATTCCAAATGCCAACCATGCAATGTTGCCTTCGTCCTTTGCCGTCGATTCACACATGCAAAATTAATACATCTATATTCCTTGCCTTTTAACGATAAATTACGCCCACAGATTGGGGCGCTCTTTTCGGTCTCCAGAATGCTGCCAGATGCTCAGACCAAAGTGATCATCCAACTATTCGCAATCCAAAAATATGCAAACAACAGCCGTACAGAATAAGCCTCACTTCAGTATCCCGTCGATCATTGCCCTCGGTGCCGCCATCGCCAGCTTTTTTGTCAGGCCGGGGACTGGATTCGCCCTCGCCATCGTCGCAATCATTTTCGGCGTGTTCGGATTCCTCCTTTCCTTCGCTCCGAGTGTTCGCGGGGGCGTGACGAGCGTCTTATCTCTCTTGCTCGCCGCAATCGGCATCGTTGTCGCCATCGTAAAGTTTATCCTCTAAAAATGGCCCTCACAAACGTTGCGCCATCAGTCCAATTTGTCCCATAGGTCCCACCCGAAGCAGCTTCCACCATTCGACCCGTCACTTCCCATTCTGTTCCACCTCTTTCACCAGCGCATTGTATTTAAGCACGATGTCATTGCGATTGGTCGCCAGGGAATCGTATTTTTGAACGAGGTCATCACGCTCAGAGACCAGGTTGGTAATGGTTTCATTTTGTTTCTCAAGATCGGCGTAGGCATTTGTGAGGCGGGAATCCAGCGTGTCCACCGCGGTTTTGTATTGCGCGATTTCGTTGGTGTCGTTGTCGTGCTGAAATTGCCACTGCGTAATTTGCGCTTTTTGGGAAACCATCACTTGCTCGTTCGAGGCAACGGTCGCGTTGAGGGCGGTAATGCGGACGTCCATGTCGCTCACTTTGGCGTTTAGCGTCGCGATGGAATTGGTGTAGCCCTGGATGGCGGCATTGCGGTCATAAACCATTTTGTTCAAGTCCTGGATGGTGTCGCGCTGGATGGTTTGTGCGTACCATTGCCAGGCGCACAAGCCGCAGAGGCCGAGCGCGACGAGGATGAGCAGGTTTTGTTGGAAGTTTTTCATGGAGTCGATTGGTCAGGAGCCGCTTGAATGGCGATGGCGACGTTGCGGATGCCCGCGCGTTTGACAAAATCCAGGACAAACATCACTGAACCGTGCGTCGCGTCGTTGGCGCCGGTGATATAGACAGGCAGGTTCGTATTCACGTTACAACGGTTCGTGAGCATGGAGAACAATTCCGGCAGCCCCATCGGCTTATCATCCACAGACACGCCGCCGTCCCGGTTCACGCTCAGGTTAACGACATCGGGTTTTTGCGTCGAAGACGCCAGCGTAGCCGTGGGCAAATTCGCCTTGAGCGTGCGCACAATCTGCATTTGCAGACTCACCATCATAAACGACGCCAGCAGAAAAAACATGATGTCGATGAGCGGGATGATTTCCAACCGCGACTTTCTTTCGGGAACAGGCGTGCGAATTTTCACAGGACCACCTGCACTCTCTTAACAGAGCCGCGCGCGTGAGCAAGCGGTTCAGGATTCCACGTCTCAATGCCGATTGTGCGAAATTTCATGGCGCGGCCTCCTGTATGTTGACGGGCTGCCGAAGTGCGAGAGATCAGACCGCTTGCTGACGCGCGCGGCTCTGTTATGCGTGGCGTGCGTATTTTCATTGGGCCGCCTCCTGTTTGCTGTCGGTGATAAACGCCACGTTTTGGATGCCGGCGGCGCGGACGGTTTGATAAACCTTCACCATGTCGCCGTGCAGTGTATCGCGGTCGCCGCTGATATAGACCGGAAGCTTTGGGTCGGCCGCGAATCGGTTGCTCAGGGCCGCGCCCAGTTCGGCCAGCGAGATTTCCTGCTTTTCCAGCCAGACTCCGCCGGACTTGTCCACGGCGATGTTGACCATGTTTGGCTTGAAATCCTGCTGCGCTTCCAGGGCCGAGGGCAGATGGACCTTGATGTTCTCCGTTTGGCTCATCTGCAAACTCACCATCATAAAGGACGCCAGCAAAAAGAACATGATGTCAATCAACGGAATAATGACAATCCGCGAGCGGCGTTTGGGTATGGGGGATGAGATTTTCATCTAACTGTCAATGCGCGGTAGCCTGGCCGGGCGATTCGGGTTTGCGTAGATGGACGGTATCGCCGGTTTTTGCGCCGCCGCCCACCAGGACTTCCACGTTTGTGGCCGCGGTTTCAAGGTCGAACTGCAATTGAGCCACTTTGGACGTGAAATAATTGAAAGGGATGAGCGAAAAAATCGCGATGCCCAGGCCGCAGGCGGTGGCAATGAGCGCCTGGCCAATGCCGCCAGTCACGCCGGAGACTGATAGCTCGGCGCTGCCGATATTTAGGAACGCCTTCATGAGTCCGGTCACCGTGCCAAGCAGACCGAGCAATGGCGCAAGTGTGACGAGCGTATCCATCACCATCAGAAATCGCCCGGCACGTTTGAGCTCGATGCCCGCGGACAGTTGCAGCGCGCCCAGCAGCGACCCATGCGCATGGCCGACGTGTTCGAGGCCGTGATGAATGACGCGGATGACGGCGTCTTCCGAGCCGGCCGCGGCGGTTTTGGCGGCGGCGATGTCGTTGTTTTCGAGCGCGGCCAGGATTTGTTCGAGCTTGCGGGGATCGCGCCGCCCGCGTTCGCGCATCCACCAGAATGCGCGTTCGCCCACGACGGCGACGGCCACGAGGGCACAGATCAGTATCGGCCACATGATCGGACCGCCTCTCAGGAAGAATTCGAATACAATGTTTGCTGTCATAATTGAGTTTTTGGTTTAGTTAGTCTGCAATTTAAAGGTGATACTGGTTTGAAATCGCTGCGTCCCGGCGTCTGTCGGCAAATGCCAGTGCGTTTTGACATATTCCACCGTGACATGGTCCAGGTATGGGAAGCCGGAGGATTGCTTGACGCTGATCGACGCGACATTGCCCGAGGCATCGCTCGTGAGCAACAAGACGATTGTTCCCTGTTCGCCGGTTTGCATCGCCAATTGCGGATAGGGCGGTTCCGGGCGTTCGCCACCCGTGCCGGTATCGCCCAATGCGACAATTTGCGCGGGTGTCTGCAACGGATTGAGCGGCGGCGCGGATGCCAAATTTCCGGAGCCAACGAGGATTCCGATCGTGGGAACGGAGAAGCTGATGTTCGGAGCGTTGGGCAACGCCACGAATACCCGCGCCGGCTGGTTTTGTTGGCGCGGCTGCTCTCTTTTTTGATGGGCGACTGTTTGTGGCGGCAATGTTCGGGGCATCACGACCACCGGAACAACCTGGCGAATCGGCGGAACATTCCGGATGGAAATGATGCCGCGCCGGGCGCCGACGATTCCGATGATGAGAAAAAGGATGCAAATCGAATTGACCCACGCGAGCTTGAGGTGCGCGTCGTGATTCTTGGACGTGAGACAATACCGCGCCAGTTCGCTCTTCAATCCGTAAGATGTTTGATTTGCGTCCATGTTTTACTTGGAATTAGAACGCCAGACCCACTGAACCAAAGAAACCGCGGCGCATGCCGTATTGCGGAGCGAAGACGCCCACGCCAGAGCCGCTGCGGAGTTCGTAGCTGTTGTCGGTGACGTTGACGACGTCAAACCGCGCTTTCAAAATCCGATCGTGATGGATTTTGAAATCTTCCTCGACGCCCATGTTAATGTTGTAGTAATTGGGCACGCTCGCGCCGTTGGGAATCGGGTCGCCGCCAGGAATAGTCCCGCCACCGGCCTGACGCAATCCGCTGCCGAAAATGGAATCCACATAGAACAACGCGCTCTTGGTATCGGTTTGGCGCCAAAGATACGAAGCGCCGCAATTGACGGAGAGCAATTGGTCGTGGTCCAGATAGATCCAGTGACTGTTGACGTAATTCAAGGTGGCCTGGTCGGGCCAGATGAATTGGGCTGATTCAGCGCCCGATCCCTGGGCCTTTTCAAGGGATACGTTGGCATAGGTCGAAAAGCCGCCCAAATTGTAGTTACCGGTAAATTCGACGCCTTCGACCCGGCCTTTGGCATAGTTGAAGGACGAAAGGATAAGCGTTTGATTGAAGTTTCCGTCATCCAATTGGTCGCGCGCGGTTTTGTAATAACCGTCGACTCCCAATTGCAGGTGTTGAGTGATTTTTTGCGAAATGCCGGCGTCGTAATAATTTGCCCGTTCGGCTTTGACGGTATCGTTCAGCGGCACTCCGGACGCGCCTGATGTGCCGTCGAAAGCGCCAAGATTTCCCGCCGGCACGTTTTCGAGCGGCGGCGGAGTGAAGAAGCGGGAATAGCCGGCGTGGAGAGTTGTCCAGTCGGTCGGTTTATAGACGATGTTGATGCGCGGGCCGGGCTGGTTTTCGTTGATGTAAGTACTGTGATATTCGTCGAAGCGCACCCCGTAATTAATCGTCACTTTGGGCAGGATTTTCCATTCATCCTGCACATACGCGCCCGCAAAGATGGCATTGGCATCGAAATTCTGCACGACGGTCTCCAGACCGTTGGGATTGTTAAAGGGGTCAAGGGTGAAGACCGTTGTGCTGTTGTCGTCTGTCAGATATTCATCCGTGATGATTCCGCCGAATCGGAGGGTATGCTTATCTCCGATTTCGTCGCTGGCGTCCAATTCCGCGCCATCTGAATAGAGGTTACGGGCCACGTCGCTCGCTTCGCCGTCGAAGACGAGGTCACCGTTCGGGTCAGGAAAGAAATGGACGCCGCTGATTTGGCCAAAGGCGGATAGTTGATAATTCAAATCTCCGAGCGACTGCTGAAACGCTGCGGTAAGAAAATAATCCCGTTCCACCTGAGTTTCGTTCAAGTCCAACGGGTCGGTGTTGGGGTTAAGCCCATGTGACGTCATTGCCTGGGCATAATTTGTAGTCGCACCCGTTGGCGCACCGGGCGTCAAATACGTGGGGTTCGGAATCTGATAGGTGCTGTATGAAGCGCCGCTCATGAGCGTGATGCGGCTCGTGTCGCTCAACAGACGCGAGGCGTAACCGAACGCTTTGTATTGATCCGTTTGATCGTGGACGGCATTTACGGTATTGGTCGGGTTTTCAATGCCCAGATCATTTTGATTGAAACTGCCTTCGACAAAGATGTCCCACGGCCCATCCGTCTCGCCGTATTCGAAGCTCGGGTTAAATGTGTTAAAACTGCCGCCGTACAGGTCCGCTTCGCCGCCGTTTGCAAAGGCGCCGGTCTTGGTCTGGATGTCGATGATGCCGGCCGTGCGGAAACCGTATTCAGCCGGCAATGATCCATCGATGAGCTGCATGGACTGGACAAAACGGGGGGAGAGCACCAGGCCGAATGTGCCAACGAGGGTCTCCGGCAGGAGAACGTCGTTAATGCGATATTGCAAGTTGGCGTGCTCGCCGCGCACGTGCAATCCGCCGTTCACCGCCGAATCTTCGGCCACGCCCGGCGAACGCAGGATGACCTGGTTCATGGGAGCATTTGCGCCCTGGGACTGCGCCTGGATATTTGCCGCGCTGTGTGTGTATGCCGTCGCGCCCACGCTGGTCAATATCTGGCTGCGCGCCTGGTTGAGTTGGCCAACCACCGTGACCGCCCCCAGGTTGGCGACGTTGGTCGCGCCACCGGAGGAAACGGAGTTTGTTGCATTGGCCGCCGCCGAATTCGTCGGAGACGCATACGGGGCGACGGGCGTGAGTGGTGTCAAAACGGGGCTCCCGGTGGCTGTATTCGTTTGCGCCAGGGCCCGAACGCCCCAAGCCAAAGTGACGAACAGGAAAACTGACCACGGCTTCCCTCGACACTTTCTTTTTCGCTTCAATTTGTCTCGTCCGGCAAATTCTTTCATATCTTCAAAATTGAATTTGTTAAATTTATCCACACCGCGGCCCTTTGTTGGTCGCGTTCACGAAATGCCTGTCACTATTTCGCAAAGAGCAACAAATAATCGGATATTGAAGGCCGTGCTTGCCGGTATGGCCGGCCCGGATTTTGGACCAGGCGCGGACACACCCGCTGTTGCGGTTGCAAAGACTGCTATTGGAATTAAGCGAGGGAAGCGGGCGGGGCGCGGTCGTTGGGAAGGACCCTTTCGGAAGGGACAAAAACGGTAATCTCGGGCCGGACGGTGATTTCAATTAGCGTAACCGGCATTGGCGGTTGCACTTCGCAAACCCCCGTGTGAATGTGGCCCGTTGCTATGGCCACTACGGCGCAGTCGTCATCATCGGGAACGGTACCACCGTGAAGCCAGGCGTGGAGGGGCGGACAAATCTCAGCGGTGGCCATGAACAGCCAGACAAACAGGGACAAAGCCCCCGTCGCGCAGTGCGCATACTTGCGCGTGCGGCGATTGAGTTCGAATGGCGTCCGCATTGTTTTTTCCGTTAAACGCAACCAAACAGCATCAATCAGGCCAGTCATCGAGCCATTCTGTTAATTGCAAATCATTTGCAATAAAATTTTCACGCCTTCAAGTGAAAATAAAGGATCAAAGCCGCAATCACACCAAATCCAGCGGCAAAATTGCCGAGAACCAGCCCTTTATGATGCCGGAAAATCTCACCCCAGACCGCGTGGATTGCCAGATAAAGAAAACCGCCGCACGCATTTGCCAGCATCAGGGCGAGCGTTAGCCTAAGCCATTCATGCGGAACACTTTGAAGTCCAAACCAGCCGAGCAACCCGCCCAGGATTGTAGTCGATTCGACCAACGCGACCAGCCCGAGCATTTTGGGTCGCGGGATCCCGCCGCCGAGCAGCAACGCGCCCAGCGCGAGGCCTTCGGGAAACTTGTGCACGCCTATAGCAACCATAATGGACAGCTGGACGGGCTTGCTTTCTTCAAGTCCCGCGGCTAGTGCCAGGCCATCCACGCTGCAATGGATTGCGAGCGCAATCATCATGGCGGTAGCAAATTCAGCGAGCCGGTGCGTGGTTGCCTCGTCAAAGTGGCTCGCGGCACAGGCCGGGCAGACGTGATAAATGTACCTGGTGATAATGGCGAAAAGGAGGTAGCCGGAAGCCGCTGCCGGCAGGAACCACCAGCGCAGGTCGGCCCAGCATTCCGGGCCGATGCCGCAAACGGCAACACCGAGGAGCGTGCCGGCGCCCAGGCTGATGAATGCGCACAACTGCCGGTGCGTGCGGGCAAAGGTGGCGCTCAAAGCGCCGCCGGTCAGCGCGATGCCAAACGCCAGGAAAATCTGAATCAAAATGGATGCGGCACCCGCGTGCATATCTAATTGCAAATCATTTGCAATATAAAAGCGCGCAAGAGACGGCGCAAGCGGAAATTAATCGCAATTTTTGATGCTGTTTGGAATTGAGATACACAAATGCGGAGTTGCTCCCGGTTCCAGGCCCGCAATGCGGGGAAGTTCAAGGACCCCGCAGTTTTTTCCGATGAGTTTTAGGATTCATACGGCAATCCAAATCTGCTTTGACGAAAATTATATTTGATGTCATTGTGTAATATATTGCATACGGAAACCGTTTTGACAGGAGGCGGAAGCTGCCGAACATCTTTCGATGAATCCCCGCATACAATATTAACGAATCAATGTCGGAGAAAAGCGATTCCAGGAAATAAACACCAAGACCCTCCCCTTGTTCTTCGGTAAAACCAATAACCATCAGCCAGATCGTCGCGCGCTGATTGCAAAACGGCAATTTTCATTTCAGCTTGTTGCGCAATTCTTTTTTCACAGCTTCCCAGCTCAAGAATTTTTCCGCGCCCGATTTGATTTTCTTTTCGCGGTAGCGCAACTCTTCGCCATGCCAATCCGGCGAATTGATCTGGGATTCATTGCCGCTTAAATCCGCCCAGATGGCTTCCATAATCCGCAGCTTTTCGGCGACTGTCATTTTATCCAATGCCAACTTAGCTTCCATATTGCTTAATCTAAACGGCAGACATCATTGTCAAACGACCGCCCACCCATTCCGAAATTGATCCGGCTTTACCCCTCGCTCGCGCAAAGCCCCCAGGCTCAAAGATTCGGAACGTTTAGCGAGGCGCTGGCCATTTTCATCGAGCATCAGCGGACAATGAAAGAATTCCGGCGCTTTCAGGCCAAGCCCGCGATACAGCAGCAGTTGCCGTGCGGTCGAGAGCAATAAGTCCGCGCCGCGGACGACTTCGGTAATTTGCATCTGTGCGTCGTCCACGACACACGCCAATTGATACGCGGGAATGTCATCGTTCCGCCAAATTACAAAATCGCCAAAGCGCTTTCCGGCGACAAACGTTTGCTCGCCCAGATTGTTGTCTGCAAACGTTACCGTCTCGCCGTCGGGAACGCGAAAACGCCAGGAGAATTTTGTGCCACCCGGAGACGTTTTGCCGCGGCAGGTTCCGGGATAGTTGGGCTCCTCGTCATCCGCCGCGTGCGGCGCGCGCGCAGCGGATTGAATGTCCCGGCGCGAGCAATTGCACGGGTAAATGAACCGCCCGGCGCGCAATGTTTCCAGCGCGGCGCGATAGACGCCGAATCGTTCGCTTTGAGTGTAAGGCGCAAACGGACCGCCAATGTCCGGACCTTCCTGCCAGGCAAAACCAAACCATCGCAAATCCTCCATCATGGCGCGGACAAATTCCGGCTTGCAGCGCGCGCGGTCCAAATCGTCGTTGCGCAGGATGAGCGTGCCGCCCCTAGCGCGCGCCCGTTCCTGCGCCGCCCAAAATGTCCGCGCATGCCCCAGATGCAAATAACCGGTCGGAGTGGGGGCGAGGCGACCGCGGTAGGCTCTTCCGGTTTGATGATGCATCCGGGAACTTGGATTTATTTCAGGTTTTACGAGCCATGGATTGTCGCATCACGTGGTGCGTGGTGCGTGGTGCGCCAAGAATGACCGGTCATCAAAAAGTAATACTTGACGAAATACGCACTACGTACCACGCATAGCCAGATATCCAGGTGGCGGTAATTGGTTGCCACCGGCCACCAGTTTTACTTGCCGCAGCAATTCTTATATTTCTTTCCGCTGCCGCAGGGACACGGATCGTTGCGTCCGACCTTGGGGCCGGTGCGTGCCGGCTGTAGTTTCTTTTTAGAAACATCATCGGCAGCCCTGCTGACGATGTCGCTGGCGTTGGTTTTACCGTCTGTTGGCGGCGGCTGGCCAAACGCGCTCGACGAGTCGTGTTTCGTTTCCCTTGGCGCAGCCCGCATGAAATTTTGGAGAGCGGTCAGGGAGGACGCGCTGCTGAAGACGTTCCGGCAAATCTGCGTTTTCACGTTCACCATCAACTCATCAAACATCTTGAACGCCTCGACCTTGTACTCGATGAGCGGGTCTTTCTGCCCGTAACTCCGCAGGCCGATGCTGTAACGCAGGCTGTCCATCTCATAAAGATGCTCCTGCCAAAGCCGATCAATCGCCATGAGGATGGTGATGCGCTCGACAGTGGCCAGCTTCGCCGGATCTTCATAACTAATTTTCAGCTCATAGGCCTCACGGATTTTTTCGGTGATAAAATTGCAAACGGCAAATTGTCCTTCGTTCAATCCGTCAAAAAGGGAGCCCGCCACCGGGCGTTCTTGTCCGGATTGCGCGGCCTTCAGGATTTCGGCTTCGGGCATGCCCAGCGGGAAGGTCAGATTCACCCAGTCCGCCAATTGCCGCACACGCCACTCGGCAGGTTCCTCGTCCGAGGAAGTGAACTCTTCGACTTTCGAGACCACGACTTCCTCGATGATATCCATGAGCCGGTCACGCACATCGTCGCCATTAATGATTTCGTTGCGGAAACCGTAGATGATTTCGCGCTGTTTGTTCATCACATCGTCGTATTCCAGGGTGCGCTTGCGCATTTGGAAATTATGCTGTTCGACGCGTCGTTGCGCCTGCTGAATGGACCGGTTCAAAAGGCCGTGCTGCAGTTCCTGGCCCTCCTCCAACCCCATGCGCTCCATCCATTTGGCAATGTTCTCCGAGCCAAACAAGCGCATCAAATCATCTTCCAGCGAAATAAAAAAGTGCGACGAACCCGGGTCGCCCTGGCGCGAGCAGCGTCCGCGCAACTGCCGGTCGATACGCCGGGACTCGTGCCGCTCCGTACCCAGCACGTGCAATCCCGCGGCTTCCGCTACCCCCGGACCCAGCTTTATGTCCGTGCCGCGACCGGCCATGTTCGTGGCAATGGTGATGGCCCCGCGCTGGCCGGCGCGAGAGACGATTTCGGCTTCCTGCTGGTGGAATTTCGCATTGAGAACGGAATGCACCAGGCCCTCGCGCTTAAGCATCCGCGAGAGCATTTCGCTGGCCTCCACCGACACCGTGCCGACAAGAATGGGCCGGCCCTGCGCATGGAGCTGCTTGATTTCGGCAACCACCGCGTTGAATTTTTCGCGCCGGGTTTTGTACACTGAATCATCCGTGTCCTTCCGAATGTTCGGCTTATTGGTCGGAATCGTCAGCACGCCCAGTTTGTAGATGTCCAGGAACTCCGCCGCTTCGGTCTCGGCCGTGCCTGTCATGCCGGCGAGCTTTTTATACAGGCGAAAATAATTTTGGATGGTGATCGTCGCCAGCGTCTGGGTTTCGCGCTCGATCTGAACGCCTTCCTTGGCCTCGACCGCCTGGTGCAGTCCGTCGCTCCAGCGCCGTCCCGGCATTTTGCGTCCGGTGTGCTCGTCCACGATGACGACTTTTCCTTCTTCGACGATGTACTGGACGTCGAGTTCATAAAGGCTGTAAGCCTTAAGCAACTGGGAAATGGCATGGATCTTTTGCGCCTTCGCCTGGTAATCCGCCTGTATTTTGGACTTTTGTTCCGCCCGCTGGCGCGCATCGCCGGTAGCGCTGGCGTCCACATCGTGCAACGCCGTGGTCAGGTCCGGCAGCATAAAAGCCTCGGGGTCCTGCGGACTGACAAAATTGCGGCCCTTTTCGGTCAGGTCGGCCTCGTGGCTCTTTTCGTCTATGGCAAAGAGAAGTTCTTCCTTTTCCTTGTATAGCTCAATTTTCTTTTGGTCCTTGTGCAGTTCCAACTCAGCCGTGTTCATGAACCGCGCATTTTCCGGGTCTTCCAAAAGCTTGAGCAGCCCCTCGGACTTCGGCTGGCCGGTTTTCACGCGAAAAAGGAGCAAGCCCAACATGTGCTCCAAATCGGCCGCGTTTTGAATTTTTGAGTCGTCGGTGGGGTTTAATTTTTTGATGATGTCCTCCGCCTCGCGCAGGAAGCGATTGCACAACTGCTGCTGCGCCCGCACGAGCGACTCGACCGTGGGTTTCCATTGGGCGTATTGTTCATCGTACGTAACAACGGCCGGGCCGGAGATGATGAGCGGGGTGCGGGCTTCATCAATCAAAATCGAGTCCACCTCGTCCACGATGGCGAAATAATGGCCGCGTTGCACCTGGTCTTCCTTGCGAATGGCCATGCCGTTATCGCGCAGATAGTCAAAACCGAATTCCGCGTTCGTACCATAGGTGATGTCGCAATAATATTGTTGCCGCCGGATTGGCGGCGGTTGGTCGTGGACAATGCAACCGACCGTCAGCCCTAAAAACTTATAGATCGCGCCCATCCACTCCGAATCACGCGCGGCCAGATAATCGTTCACAGTCACCACGTGGACACCGCGCCCGGTCAAGGCATTGAGATATACCGGCAGGGTGGCCACAAGGGTTTTGCCCTCACCAGTAGCCATTTCCGCGATTTTCCCGTTGTGCAGCCCAATGCCGCCGATGAGTTGTACGTCAAACGGAACCATTTCCCACTTGAGCGGGTGGTCGCGCACCACAATTTCCTGTCCCACCAGCCGACGGCAGGCGTTCTTCACTACGGCGAACGCCTCAGGGAGAATCTCATTAAGCCGGTTCGCCAGTTCCTGGTCGTCCTGGAATTTGGAAAGCTCGTCCTTCCACGCCGTCGTTTTAGCGCGTAGTTCATCGTCAGAGAGCTTTTGCAGCCGGGCCTCGATCTCATTGATCTCTTTTACGCGCGGCCAAAGTCTCTTGACCTCGCGGTCGTTTTTCGACCCAAAAATTGCTTTTATCAAACCTGTCATCGCATCATCGCAAAAATGGAATAAATACCTTACGCGAGAAACATTGCAGCGTCAATTTTGAACGTGAGGTCGCGAAGAGTCGAAAGGCTTCTCCAATCGAGGAATCCGCTGTGGTTCAATTCGACATCATTCCCGGCATCCATTCGGGTCTGTGGGGCCAATCCGCAGTAAATCTAGGCCGCCGCCGGGCTGCTCGTTGCGTTATGAATGACGACCAGAATTAAAATGACGATAACAAGCAATAGGACGCCGACCCCAATCCAGATATACATGGCCTTGCTCGTCTTTTTCTTGGTAAAATCCTTGGTGGTATCGAAGCCGCGACTACCTCCAGTCTCGAGTTGCTCTGGAGTTAATCCGCCGCTCGGGGCCTTGACGGGCTCCTTCTTTGGCGCCGAGGCAGGCGGCGTCGCGGGCGCGGCAGGAGCGCCTGACGACGCACCGGGCGCCGGTGCGGAAGACGCCGGGGCCGAAGCAGGAGCGGCCGGCGCGCCGGGTGTGTCCAGCTTCAATTCCACGTTGCCCAGGCGCAAAGTTTGACCCGGTTTCAGGACACTTTCGGAGATTTTTTCGCCGTTGATGAATGTGCCGTTGGTGGAATTTAAGTCCTTTATGACGATATCGCCTCCGCGCAGGAGGATTTCACAATGCCGGCTTGAAACCGAAGGTTCTTCGATTTGGAATGCATTGTCTTCCACGCGGCCAACGGTAGTGCGCTCCGTAGCCAAATCGTAGGAGCGTCCAGCCATGCTTTGTGTCAGGACAACAAGTTTGGCCATAACTTCTTAATGCGACGATTATGTTAATTCCGTCTATTTCAAGTCAATTAGAAATATCGGTAAAAATTAGCGACAGTCAAAATATCGTAGCGACGGCAGGTTTGGCAAGGAGCGCCCTGTCCGCGATGACTTCCGAGCGAAGCCGGCCGCAGCCGCCGTCTTTACCATAAATGTACTCCCCCATCTGCTGCTCACGATTTTTTTTCGATCAGGGATCGAAATTCGGAAAACAGTGGTGTCGAGTCATGCGGTCCCGGCGAAGCTTCCGGATGATATTGCACGCAAAAAATGGGTTTGGTCTTGTGTCGCATGCCCTCGACGGTTTGGTCATTCAGATTGATCCGGTCGACCGAAATCTCCGGCGGAAGACTTTTGGGGTCGACGGCAAAGCCGTGGTTTTGGGACGTGATTTCCACCCGGCCGGACTCCAAATCTTTGACCGGCTGGTTCCCACCTCGATGGCCGAATTTGAGTTTAAAAGTTTTTCCCCCGAACGCCTGCGCCAAAATCTGATGGCCCAGGCAAATTCCAAAAATGGGAAGGCCCGAGTCCACGAGGATCCTGACCTCGCGAACTATGTAATCCAGAGCGGCCGGGTCGCCCGGACCGTTCGATAAAAAGATTCCTGCCGGCTTGCATTTCAGGGCATCCTGCGCCGAGGCTGTGGCAGGCAACACTTGCGTGGAAAACCCATGCTGGCGCAAACGTCGCAGGATATTGTATTTCATCCCGTAATCAAACGCCACAATGGGCACGGCCGCGGGCGGCAGCGGTTTGTGATTATTTCGGGCCTTGGCTTTTTCATTTCCCCGCACCAGGTCAAACGCCCCGCTTTGCTCGTCATTTTCATCCCAGTGGAACGCCTTTTTGTGCGTCACCTCCCTGACGTAGTCCACGCCCACGAATACGAACTCTTTTGCGCGGCGGACGGCCTCAACATCCGAAATATCTTCCGTCGAAATAAAACCATTCAAGGCGCCGCGCACGCGCAACTTTTTCGTGAGCGCCCGCGTATCAATGCCTTGAATTCCCGGTATGCCATTTTTCTCCAGGTAAGCGGCCAGCGGGATGTCCGCCCGCCAGTTGCTTACCACCGGTGAAAGTTCGCGAATGACAAATCCGGCCGCGTGCGGTCGCCAGGATTCCACGTCCAGTTCATTGACCCCGTAATTGCCGATGAGCGGATAGGTCATCGTAACAATTTGGCCTTTGTAGGAAGGATCGGTGAGAATCTCCTGGTAACCGGTCATGGACGTGTTGAAGCAGACCTCGCCGCATGCCGATACGCGCGCGCCAAAACCGCATCCATGAAATACCGAGCCGTCTTCAAGAGCGAGAATTCCGTTCATTATTTTTTCTTCGCCGCGTCGATTTGGTCAATGAGCGCCTGCGGGCCGCCTTCAAGGTAACCGACCTGGGTCATGACGACCGATCCGTCCGGTTTGACGGCAATAAGCGTCGGGTAACCGTTCACGCCATATTTCTCCGCCAGGGCCTTGTTGGCGGCTTTCAGCGCATCCGATTGGGGTTTGCTATTTGGAAAATCAACCAGCACCAGCACGAGATTCTTCTGAGCATAATCTGCGAATTGGGGTTGCGTCAGGGTATCCTTGTCCATTTTTTGGCACCACGGGCACCAGTCCGAACCGGTAAAGTCCATCAGGACGAGCTTGTTTTGGTCCTTGGCTAGCGCCTCAGCTTTGGGCAGATCGGTGAGCCAGTTCAAATCAGCCGCGTGGAGCCATGCGGCCGCGCAGCACGCTATCAATGCGACCATGATCTTTTTCATATTGTTTCCTCTGGTTTTGAGTTGCAGGTTTAATCCAAATTATCAGACTGCCGCGAATTCGCAATATTCAGACCAAACGGTCTTGCCGGCAACAATCGTTGCCACGGGCCTGCCTTTGAGTTTCCATCCGTTGAAGGGACCATTGATGGATTTGCTTGCCGAATCGCGGACCTTGAAAATCCAATCCGCCTCCGGGTCAAAAACCGTCACGTCCCCGTCCGCGCCGGGGCTCAGGGTCCCTTTGGACAGATTCAACAGCCGGGCGGGAGCCACCGTAAATTTGGCAATTAAATCCGAAAGTGAGAGGCGTTTGGTATGGACCAATTGCATGAGCGAAAGCGCCAGCTCGGTTTCAAGACCAGTGATTCCAAAGGGCGCGTAATCGAACTCGACTTCCTTTTCATAATCGCAATGCGGCGCGTGGTCGCTGCACAGAATCTCAATCGTGCCGTCGGCAAGGCCCGCAAGAATCGCGTCCCGGTCCGCGGCCGAGCGCAATGGCGGATTCATCTTGAAATTGGTGTCGTAGGCGGGCCAGGACGGCAGCTCGTCCAGTTGAGATTCCGCCAATAATTTGCCGTCGGCCTTCCAAAATTTTTCGCTGCCGGCGATAGTGGCATCCGTCAGGACGAAATGATGCGGACAGGCCTCGCCGGAGATGGGCACGCCGCGTTTTTTGGCGTCGCGGATCAGGGCAACGCTTCCGGCGGCGCTCAAGTGCTGGCAATGGATTTTCGCGCCGGTGAGTTCCGCCAGCAACACGTTTCGCGCGACGATCATTTCTTCGCCCGCCGCCGGCCAGCCGCGCAGTCCCAGCACGGTGCTCCAATAGCCTTCGTGCATCACGCCGTCGGTCACCAGGGAATAATCCTGGCAATGGTCCATGACCGGCAGCTCGAACATTTTTGCGTATTCACAGGCGCGGCGCATCAACTCGTTGTTCTGCACGCAATGGCCGTCATCGGTGATGGCGACGACACCCGCATTTTTTAACGAACCAATGGGCGCAAGTTCTTCGCCCGCGATGTTCTTCGAAATGGCGCCGGCCACGAAAACATTCACAACGGCGTCGCGTTCCGCGCGCTCATGAATCAAAGCGACTGTGCCGGAATTATCAATGGCCGGTGACGTGTTGGGCATGCAAACGACCGAGCTGAAGCCTCCACGCGCGGCGGCCGCCGTTCCGGTCGCGAGATTCTCCTTGGCCGTATGACCGGGCTCGCGCAAATGCACGTGCAAATCAATCAATCCGGGACAAACGACTTTTCCCTGCGCATCAAATCTCTCAACGCCGCCGGGCGCGGAAAGGTTTTTGCCAACAGCGGAAATCTTTCCGTCCAGAATGAGAACATCGGCGGGAGCATCCAAACGATTTGCCGGGTCAATCACACGGCCGCCGGTCACGAGCAGCGAGTTCATCTGCGCAAGCATAACTGCGAAAGGAGAAAGGAAAAAGGAAAATTCAGTCTAGAGTCCAGAGTCCGCAGTCCAATCTTCGACGGCGCGGCAGGACAACGAAGGCCGAAGTGGGAGTCCCACTGGCAATCCGAGCGTCGAAGTTTGAATGGCGCGTGCCTGGCGGCGAGATGACGTCGCCACTTGCGAGCGGGGGAATTTTGAACGTGGGAGTGGGGGTGTAAACGGGAGGGCCTTTCCAATGGGGGTGTGCACGGGAAATTTCTGACATGGACGGCCCGCAGAACATCGAGCCAACATTTAACGCAACGAATAAATGCCAACGTTTTCCGGCGAAACCGGCCCGAAGAGAAACGGCACTGGTCCGAGGATGGAAGAATCAAAACCTGCGCCGAGGAATTCATCGAGGGTGGTCAGAAATGGCGGGCCCGGTTCAGAGAAAATTTCTGTCAAGACTGCCTTGCCGGGTCCGGGCATCAGGATATTGGAATTGTTGGTTGAGATAGCGATAAGATCGCCGGGTTTCAAGATATCGCTTTTGAAATCGAGCGGCAAAGCCCCCAACTGGCTCATATAGAATTGAAATCCCCAGTGGCCTTGAAAATGAATCTGTTTAATGTTCGGTCCATAAGCCGCATAGATTGAGCGCACGTTTTGTTTCACGGCCACGGCGATCAGGCAGTCGGCTTCCGCCGCATACAGAGCCAGCGCGGCGCCGGCGGCCAGGCACCAAGCGGTTTTGCCGATGGGAAATGATGCGGTGAAATTTCTCTCGAGCCGGCGGGCGATCAAAATTCCCAGCGCCGGCGCCATGGGAAGGATGGAACGGGCATTGATGGTCCAATTTAAAAATACGGCAAAGATAAATGTTCCAATCATCCAGAGCCACAGCAGTACTGATTTGGGATCGCGCGATGCCTTGATTTCTGAAAGGGCGAGAGCAAGGATCGAGATTCCAGTTGCGGCCCACAGCGCGAGTTGAATTCCGGCGCCGGCATAGGCTGCCGGTTGAAGGGACGGATATTGCTTCAGCAAAGCAGGATCAAAAACGACCAAGCAGGCAAATAGAATCCCCACGCCTAAAAAGGCAGCGGACCATTTTTTCCAAAGCACGGGCGTTAGAAAAAGCGCGGGGGCGAGGCAGCCGCCAGTAAAGGCGAGGCCGATTAAACACGTGGTCCATCGGACGAATGCGGAGCCTTTTCCGGCCAAACTGTAATCTGTCGCGCGAAAGAGAGGGACAAGACCATACAAATGGTACATGGCAAATTGGCCGGCCAAAAAAAATGCCAGGGGAATCAGGAGAAATGGCGCCCATTTAGCAGGTGGCCGTCGTGAGACAATACTATAAGCGGCCAAAAGAGGTATCAGGCATACAGCGTAATATTTCGTTACCGCGGCCAATCCGGCCAGAAAACAAGCGACGAGCAATTTATGAGATTTTTTTTGTTCTGTGCCTTCGACCCAAAAGACCAGCGCCCAAGTCCAAAACGCGAGCATGGGGACATCGCTCATCAGGGTGGTGCTTGATACGAGAAACGCCGGGGTGAACAAAGTCACGAGCGCCGCCAGGACCGGTGAATTGCAAAACTGGCGCGCCAGCCGGAATGTCCCCAGGATCACGGCCACCGCTGGCACCAAAAAAGCAAAATGCAAAGCTGCTTCGCTCCAGCCCACAACGGCCGATGCCCCTGCAATGTAGTAGCTGGTCAGCGGCGGATTTTCCGTGACCTTCCACATGGGTGCCTGGCGCACGTCCCATTCGATATTGAAACCATAAGGATTGGCCGGATGCGCGTGAATCTGTTGGGCCGCCCAAATGAACAACGGATCGTCCATGTTGAACGGCTTGCTCAGAAACGGAAGGAGGGTGCCGATCGTAACCAGAGCGAGAGTCCATCCGGGGTGCGACCCCATCCAGTGGCGAATACTTCCCGGCATTTCGGATTTATTAGCGAAATTTTGCCCAGTCTAAAACATATTTGTGTGTTTGCATATATGGTCTGAAAGTCCGTAACATCCGTAACATTGTTGAACATCAACGACTTAACCCGTAACAAATCCGCAACAAACCCGAAACAGACCCGAAACAGAGTTGCAACACTTGGGAGGGTTCTTTGGGCCTCGCAACCGCTTCGCTCCTGACTGCATCGTTACGGTTAAGACCTGGCGCGCATTTATCGTTCTAATTTCTTCGTCTCTCTGCAGCAGCTTGTCCCTGGATACTTGACGCAACACGCAACACGCATTTGGATTAATGCCTCTCCGCATGTTGGTGCTTGGAATTTGGAGCTTTGTAATGATTTAATACTGGCGCCATGTTTCAATACCTCGATTTGCTGCGCCACGTGCTCGAACACGGAAAGTTCAAAACCGACCGGACAGGCACGGGCACGTATTCGGTCTTTGGCGCGCAGGCGCGGTTCGATTTGCGTGAGAGTTTTCCAGTGCTGACAACTAAAAAGCTGCATCTCAAATCCATCATCTACGAGTTGCTTTGGTTTTTGCGCGGCGACACGAACGTCAAATGGCTCCAGGAACACGGTGTGACGATTTGGGACGAATGGGCGCGCGAGGACGGCAGCCTGGGCCGCATCTACGGCGCGCAATGGTGCGACTGGCGCACGTCAGATGGCCGCTCCATTAACCAGATTGACGACGTCATTGCACAAATCAAAAAGAACCCATCGAGCCGGCGGCACATCGTCACTGCATGGAACCCCGGCGAGATTTCGCAGATGGCATTGCCGCCCTGTCACGCGATGTTTCAATTTTACGCAAGCGACGGCGAATTGAGCTGCCAATTATATCAACGCAGCGCGGATTTATTTTTGGGAGTGCCGTTCAACATCGCCAGTTACGCGCTGCTCACGCGCATGGTCGCGCAGGTCTGCGAGCTCAAGCCGGGCGATTTCGTCCATACGTTTGGCGATTTGCACCTGTACGCAAACCATGTCGAGCAGGCCAAACTGCAGCTCTCACGCGAACCGAAGGCGCTGCCACAGATGAAACTGAACCCCGACGTTCGCAACATCCATGACTTCAAATTCGAAGATTTTGAACTGGTTGGGTACGACCCGCACCCGGGCATTAAAGCGCCGATAGCGGTGTAAGGCTTTGTGGGCAATTTTTATACAAACTACACTTTGCGCGGGCCGAGTCAGCAATCTGTTGCAAATGCCCTGGCCGGCCGGCCGGCCATCGTTACCAGGGAGCAGGACGGGTGTGTCGTGGTGTTTGACCAGGAATCGGACAAGCAGGACGAAGAGATTATCGCCGAACTGGCCTCACGACTGTCTGGCCAATTCCAGTGTCCATTGCTGGCCGTGCTGAATCATGATGACGACATGCTCTGGTATCAGCTTTACCTGAGCGGTGAACTGGTGGATGAATACAATTCGACGCCGGCATACTTCGAGGGCGACGCGTCAGGTCCGGAAGGCTGCGATCCCAAAAAACTTTGCGCAGCATTCGGCTCAGAGGCGGGGACGGAATTGGAGGGAATTTTGAGGAAGCCTTCAGCTGAGAGAAGTGGATACATCTTTGCTTTTGAACGGCACGCTGACCTCGCAGGGGTATTGGGGATCCCGTCATTCGGGGTTGGCGCCAGTTTCGAAGCCGTTTCCAATGGTCATTTGCCGGATGAATTGACGGAGCACGACTTGATTAAAACCAGGGACCTGGTTCCTGGCCCTCCGCTGGAAGACATTTGGCGCCAGCCGGTTCCCGGATATTACAAGGTCAGTTTCCGTGCCAACCCCAAATTGACGAAGTCCATTCCAATCGGATGGATGCCGGGCACGTGGGCGGTACTCGAGCGCGCGGAACAGGAGCTATCTGAATTTTTCCAAAAAGCAGCGGCCCCATATCGTGAAAAATTCAAGGGATTGGGATTTATTGAACAGGGATTCAAAAAACTCAAAGGCGTCCTCAATCCCAATCATCGCGATGACGGCGGGATAAACTATCTGGACGGCAGCCGCCGCCATTTCGGCCAGTTAATTTACAATCGTTCTTTTATTCAACACGCGGAGCGGGAGCATGTAATTATCGCATTCACGGCTGTATTTGATTCCGAAATCGTAAGTTGCACAAACCGGATGGCTCCTTCAGATGACAGTCCCAGAAATCACAAAGTCCTTCGGATTGAATCGAACGATGTTGAGTTTCTTTATCAAAAATTTGTGGAGCGGTTGGGGCTAAAAACCAACCAACCACATCGGTTCGATGACCTCTCAGCGCTTCAAAAATGGTATGACGCGAACCAGACTGAGATTTTTGAGGACAAGGTGCGACGCGGGCTGTGGGTTCGGATGAGCAATTATGAGGCAGAGAAGGTTCGCCGCAAACGAACATGAGGTAAACGACATGAGGAAAGAGGATTTCAAGACCCCGGATTTCAAACATCGCCAATCTGTAAAGACCTTTCGCATTGAAGGCCGAGACTATAATCGACTTGCCGCCGGTTATGAGGAGGGCGAGTGGTACGGCATCGATTGTTCCAATTGCGGCGTTCCGACAGGATTCCTCCACCTTCTTGCTTGCGACCTTGAGCAGTGTCCGCGCTGTCATGAGCAAGCGCCCGGTTGCCGTTGTAACTACGAGAAGCGACCTGATGGCTTGCAAGGAAGCCACGCCTGATGGCGCTGGCGCAGTGTGAAAATGCATTTGCGTTCAGAGTTTTGAGGACGCATAGTTTTAGGGTTATGAGTGACCGTCAAATTGTGCTCGAAGCTGTCCAGCAAATGCCTGCGCGCGCGTCCTTCGACAAGATTCTTGACGAATTCGCCTTGCTCGCTTCAGTAAATCGTGGGCTTGCCCAGGCCGGCCGCGGCGAAGGATTGCCGCACGAGGAAGTCGTAAAACGGTTTCGTACATGGACTACAAAATTCTCTGGACGCCGGAAGCGGCGGCCTGTTTGAAACGAAATCGTTCGTTATATTGCTCAAGACAATCCATCTGCTGCAATAAGAATGGGAGAGAAAATTCTTGATCGCGTTCTCTTGTTGTCTGACTTTCCGGACACAGGGAAGATTTTTCGGTAAAAAAACCGGGAAGATATACGCGAAGTTTCCGTCAAGCCTTACAGCATCATTTATCAAGTCGTCCATCGTGATCGTGTGGCCAAAATCCTTTCCATCTGGCATGGCGCGCGTCAGGAGCCGGAAATAAACTGAAGCCATGAATTTTTGGCGCTGCCACAGATGAAACTGAATTCATCCGTGCACAATATCCATGATTTCAAATTCGAGGGATTTGAATTGGCCGGGTACAACCGGCATCCGGCCATCAAGGCGCCGATTGCGGTGTGATTCTTTTTCCCTGACCGACCGGCTACGGCCCGCTCGTCCCTTGAGCGCTGCAATCCTGAACCATTGCCTTAAGCTTAAGCGCCTCATACACTCGCAATATGAAAGGTTATATTAAGTCTGTCCTGGCTGGTGTGGTGCTGGCCATCCTGCCGGTTCACGCCCAGTACCAGCCGCTGCCGGACGAAGGTCCTTCCGCAGCCGGAGCGCTGACGCCCCAAATGCTGCAACAGCTCGAACAGGCGGTTCCCATGACGCCACAACTGCGCGCGGTGCGGAACGCCCTGGCCCACAACAGCATTCAATCGCTCACCCTCAATCCAGACGTGGAAAATGACACAGACCGGCTCTTTACCCACGTCATCAAGGAAACCGGTTCCATCGCCAACCAGGAGAATTCCGGTCGTTGCTGGCTGTTTGCCGGGCTGAACGCGTTGCGGCCCGAGGTCATCGCCAAACATAAGATGAAAGATTTCATGCTTTCGCAGGCTTACGAGCAATTTTACGAAGGGTTGGAGGCCGCCAACCGCTCCCTCGAGTTGGCCATCAGCCTGCGCGCCGAACCGATTCATAGCCGGCGCATGGACACGTTCCTCCAAAATCTTATTAGCGACGGCGGCAATTGGAATTACGTCAAGGCATTGATCGAAAAATACGGCGCCGTGCCCGAATCGGTCATGCCGGACGATTATTCTGCCTCGCATACCAGCGACATGCGGGCGCTGCTATCCACCCGTCTGCGCAAGGGAGCGATCCAGATTCGCGAGGCTTCGAGTAACGGCGCCGAAGTGGCCGCACTCCGCCAAATAAAATTCGCCACGCTCCAGGACGTCTACAAGATTCTTGAACTATGTCTAGGCAAACCGCCCGAGACATTCCAGTGGCGATACGAAACCACCAACGACAACGTGAGCCGCCTGGAGACCTACACGCCCCAATCTTTCCGCAAAAAATTCCTGGGCGGCCTGGACGACTACGTCAGTTTTGCCAACTATCCGGGCCAGCCGATGCATGCCCGTCTCCAATGGTCCTGGGAACGGAATATGGCGGACCAGCCGGATTTTGATGCCGTTAATATAGACATGAAGGAAATGTCCGAAATGGCGCTTAAATCGGTGCTGGCCGACCAACCCGTGTGGTTCGCGGCCAATTCCTCCGCCGAGGGCGACATGAAAAAGGGTTTCTGGCTCCAGGACATCCGGGACAGGTCGGACCTGTTCGGCATCGACGTGTCGATGAACAAGGCGGACACTCTCGCCTATGACGACGGCACGCCCGATCATGCTATGGTCGTTACCGGCGTGGACGTGCGCGACGGCGTTCCCGTAAAATGGAAGGTCGAGAACTCCTGGGGCACGAAGAAAGGCGACGACGGCTGGTTCATCATTGATAGCAAGTGGTTTGACCGCCACGTCTACCAGGTGATCATCGACCGCCGATTTGTCCCGCCCGAGCTGCTGGCATTGGCAAAGCAGAAGCCGATTGTGCTCCCTCCCTGGGACCCGTTCACCGATTGGGGAACAGGCCGATAGCATAAATTGCGTTTGCGTTCATAATTTTTGGGCCGCATATTAATACCATGAGCGATCGGGAACTTGTTTTGGACGCTGTTGGCGAAATGCCTGAGACGGCTTCTCTTCGAGAAATTGCCGATGAATTGCAGATGATGGCAGTGCTCCGGGAGCGTCTGGAAAAAAATCCACGCGGTCGAGGCGTCGCTGCGGAAGAGCTGCTTCGGCAGGTCGCGTCATGGACTTCAAAGTAATTTGGACGGACGAGGCGATAGCTGACCTTCGACAGCTCGTTACCTTTATTTCGCGTGACAACCCTCCTGCAGCTGTAAAACTTGGCGAAACTATAATCGAAAAATCCATGATTCTCGGGAGCCATCCACGGCTTGGACGAATGCTCAGAATCGCGCCGCGTGATTCCTTGCGGGAATTAATCGTTTCCCCTTATCGAATCATTTACGAGATTGACGACCCAAGCCGGGCTGTTCGGATCCGGATGCTGCGACATGGTGCGCGGCGAGAACCGAAAATTGACTAAATCAATAATGTGCATGTTAAAATTCCGTGGCCGGCGATTCTTGTTCAAAACAGTGACGGCGGCCGTTCCACCGCTCGCTTTGCCACCTCAACCGTATACGTCGCCTGGCATTTGGGACACCAGAGATAATACTCGTAATAAAAATCGCCCTTTGGCTTTTTGTTCGAGGTTTGTTTTATGACTGGTGTTGAACATTTTGGGCATGCATCACCCTCCCGCAGATCAGGCCGGACACCGTCAGATTCAGGTTTGTTTTCATAGCCTTCGTCTGCGGGCAAATTGGGCTGGCGCAATGCAGCCGTAGAAAGCTGATCGCATCGCTCATTTTCAGGGTTTCCGGCATGGCCCCTGACCCAGCGAAATTCCACTTGATGCGTTTTGCAGAGCTGCATCAGGCACTCCCAGAGATCGCGGTTGGGCACGCGTTCCGTTTTGCTATGCCACCATTGTTTCCGTTCCCAGGACTGCACCCAGCCCCTGGTCATGGCGTCCACCACATATTGTGAATCGCTATACAGTGTGACCCGGCAAGGCTGTTTCAACATTTCGAGTCCTTTGATTGCGGCGAAGATTTCCATCCTGTTGTTAGTCGTTAACAGGAATCCGCCGCTGACCTCGGCGCGCTTCCTGGGATGTAGCAACACGACGCCGTAACCGCCGGGACCGGGGTTGGGTTCGCATCCGCCATCCGTGTAAATCTCGACGGATGGAATGGCCGCATCTGCACAATTGTCATCCATGTTCGGTAGATTTTTGACGTAACAATCGTCCCGCGCCATCAAAATCCTGCCTTTTTCGCCAAAAAAACACCGGAGCCCGTTGAACAATCCCTCGTCTAACTCCATGAAATGCCAAAACCCGTTAATACTTTGAAAAATCCTCGTCTCAAGCTGGAACACTCATGGTGAAATTGTCCAGGACAGAATTCTCTGGAGCAACGACACCTGGTGGTCGCGAAAGCCCTCCCGCTACGCAACTCCACATCAAGCTTCGGAGGACCACGTCACATTGGATTTCAGGTCGTTTGATTCTTCTTTTCTTCGGCCGGATGGTGGATATTTTGGATGAGTTATGAAATGGAATCGTTGGGCGGGTTTTATCCTTCTGCTCCTCTCATTTTGGCTGGTGGATTCGTGTTCTCAAAGGCCGCCTCAAACGCGCTTCGACCGGGAGAAATGGGACGAGACGAACCTGAGCGGCGCATATAACACCGGCGGCAACCCGGGGCCCAAATGGGACAAGGACGCCCAGGACGCCCTCAACGCCTACGCACAAACCTGGACGGCTCCGAATGACGAGCAGGAGACGCTCTCGGACCTGATTGGCACGGCTTCGGAGAAGGCAATGGGCGAGGGCTGCCAGGACAGTATGGTTCGCTACCTTTACATCCGCTATTCGCCTGAGGTCCAGGCCAAATCGCTTGCAGAACGCCAAAACCTCTACCAGGACGCGGCAGACAAACTGGAGAACAGTTCGTATCCGGCTATCCAAAAGTTCTATGCAAACCTGAATGCCGCCGAATTCCTATGGTGGGACCAGAACGAACGCCTTTGGCGTCAAGTGGTCCAGCATCGGCACGCCGCCATCTCCGACCTGGCCCAGGCTGTCCGGGATCCATCGTTGCCCAAGGCCGAGGGCGACGCTGCGGCCAGTCAACTCTTCGACATGCTTGAGTATAACGAAGAGGAAACGACCAACGCCTACAATCAAATCCAATCCGCTCTCGCCAGCCAATCCGGCGTGGGAACGATGGCGGATTTCATCAAGGCAACCTTTTACGTCAATTACGCATGGCAAGCCCGCGGCCATGGCTGGGCGGACCAGGTCACTCCAGAAGGCTGGCGGCTATTTGCCGAACGGCTCAAGATTGCCCGCAAAGCCCTCGAGCACGCATGGTCGAAGGACCCGCAGGACCCACAAATCCCAACGCTCATGATTTCTATTATCAAATCCGACCAAAGCGGCCGGCCAGAAATGGAAAAATGGTTCGCTCGCGCCATGAAAGCCGACCCCAACAATTACGCGGCCTGCCACGCCAAACTGAATTTTCTCCAGCCGAAATGGTATGGTTCGCGCGACGATATGCTGGCTTTCGGGCGCGAATGTGTGGCTTCAACCAACTGGGGTGGCCAGGTGCCGCTTATCCTGGCGGACGCCCACAGCGAATTTGACGGCACGCTCACTGGCGCAGACAGCCGTAATTATTGGCTATCGCCCGACGTCTGGCCGGACATCCAGTCCGCTTACGAAAAATATGCCCGCCTAAATCCAGACGAAACGCGCTTTCGTTATCCTTACGCATGGTATGCCCTCCAATGCGGTCAAACCAACGCCTTCGTACAACAAATCAACCTGATTAAGCAAAATGACGGTGAAATCAACTACAAATACTTCGGCGGCCAGGCGAGCTTCGAAAAGTCATGGGCGGAAGCTACAGGCGGGGTGCTCTCAACGAACGGGACGACAACAAATGGCCAGTGAGGGCTGACGGCGCCCTGCTTGCTACCACCGACGGCTTGTCGGCAACTGGTATGAGACCGGCCGGACCGACCACCCGCGCTTCATTGCCGGGACGAGCGACCGGCTCTTCGCCATCGGCGACGTCGGACGTACCGGCAGAATCATCTATGATCCGGCGGGCTTTATCTTCGTCTCGAGTTGGAACACTCACGGCGAAATTGTCCAGGACAGAATTCTCTGGAGCAACGGCATCTGGTGGTCGCGAAAACCCTCACGCTACGCAACTCCTCACCAGGCCTCGGAGGACCATATTATTGGATTTTGAGCGCTGAGATTTCGAGGTCAAGAACGGAGCGACTTGACGGAAGGAGCACCGCGAAATAACGTTTAAGCGATTCGAATGAACACCCCACAGGTATGAAAAGCAATAAAGCGAATCCCAAAGTTGATTTCTTTTTCACCAAAGCGGAAAAGTGGCGGAAAGAATATGAGAAATTGAGAACGATCATTCTCGACTGCGGGCTGAAGGAAGAATTGAAGTGGGGGCATCCCTGTTACACGTTTCAGGAAGCAAACATCGTTATCATACAAGGCTTCAAGGAATACTGTGCGATTCTGTTCACCAAAGGCGCCCTGTTGAAGGACCCCAAAGGCATTCTTATCCAACAAACCGAGAACGTGCAGGCGGCGCGGCAGGTCCGATTCACCAAACTCCAGGAAATCGCTAAGCTGCAATCTGTCCTGAAAGCCTATATCAAAGAAGCCATTGAAGCCGAAAAGGCCGGCCTGCAGGTGACGTATAAGAAGACATCGGAATTCAAAATGCCCGAAGAATTTCAAAAGAGATTAAACGAAGACTCTGCCCTGAGATCTGCATTTGAAAAATTGACGCCCGGACGCCAGAGAGGTTACCTGCTTCACTTTTCCGCCCCAAAACAATCCCAAACCCGTGAGTCACGGATTGAAAAATGCATTCCTCTAATTTTCGATGGCATCGGCTTAAATGATAAATAATTTCGCCCGGTGTCCAGCCTTTAGGCCGGAACCCGCGGCGGCAGCCGTCACTCAAACACTACGGAATTGAGTTGCGGTTCAGATTTGAAGGTAGCAAGTTTTCAGGCGGTGCCATTTTAATCGTATCGTCCAATTCCAGACTATGAAAACTCCGGACTTTTTTCGCCGGCTCAAAAGAAACCGTATCCCCATTGCCATCGGTTTGTCGATCGCGTGTCTGATGGTCACCGGGCTGATCCTCTGGGCGGACCACACGTGCAATCTGGCAGCCAAAGGCCGGATTTTTCGTTCCGTGGAGTCTGTGCCTGAGCGCGAAGTCGGGCTGGTCCTGGGCACGAGCAAAGCAACGCGCCATGGGACACCCAATCTACACTTCAATCAACGCATCGACGCGGCAGTGGCGCTCTATCGGGCCGGAAAAATCCATCATCTTCTCGTGAGCGGCGACAATCACGTGGCCACTTACGATGAGCCCACGGACATGCGTAACGCGCTCGTCGCCGCCGGAATACCGGCGAACGCGATTACCTGCGATTACGCCGGCTTTCGCACATTGGATTCCGTCGTGCGGGCAAAGCAGGTTTTTGGCCTGTCACAATGCACAATTATTTCCGAGGAATTTCATTGTCCCCGCGCCTTGTGGATAGCGCAGGAACACGGGCTCGACGCCATCGCGTTTGCCGCGCCCGACGTCAGTTTGAAGGGCTGGTCTCTGCGCGCCGATGTGCGCGAGCAATTGGCGCGGGCCTGGTGCGGAATTGATTTTTATGTGCTTCATCGGGGGCCGAAATTTCCCGGACCCCGCGAACCGATTTTGATCTCGACCATCGAGCCTTGAAACACTTCAAAGCCATTGCGGCGATGTCGCTAAACCGCGTGATTGGCGCGGATGGAAAGATTCCATGGCATTTACCGGAGGATTTCCGGTGGTTCCGGCAAAAGACGATGGGCAATATCATTGTCATGGGCCGGAAAACGTTTGAGAGCCTGGGCCACGCGCTGCCGAGCCGGACAAACCTTGTCCTCACGCGGCATCCTCAAAGCCTGATCCGGAACCATCCGGAAATCTTTGGCCAATACCATGAATGGCGCGGTGGAAAGCATCTCAAGCGGCCCTATCAATTTCACTTTTCCAAACTGGGCGAAAAAACCGAGACTGAAATCTTCATCTTTAATTCGCTGGACAAACTCAATCCCGAGGAATTTCCGAATGATATTTATATCTGCGGCGGCGCCCAGATTTATGAGGAAGCATTGCCGCGATGTTCGGACCTTTATCTGACCCTCGTCAATCGCGAGGTCCCCGGGGATACCTTTTTTCCGGCGTTTGAAAACAAATTCAAACTCGTTGAAGAAGTCCGGGACATGCTCGAATTCAAGATTCTCCACTATCGGCACAAGAGTCTCGGTGAGGACTAACCCGACTTCCGCTATTCGAGCCTTGGAAAAGGAATTTGGGAGGCTGCGACATTGTAAGTACTTGAGTGTAAGGGGTTGTACTCTGAGGGAGGGCTTCAAAAGGGCTGTAGTGCAGACCTACCCTCTTTTTCTTTGGG
>DASYYL010000078.1:0-10481 GCA_035933915.1 Verrucomicrobiia bacterium | reverse complement strand
GTAACCAGCCATGCAACGAACCGGATCTGCGTTTGGTTGATAGGCATACCCGGGTTGCTCCTGGTATCGCTGGTGGCAAACCGCACCGTTCGCTCTATCCGCGCGTGTTGGAAAAAATGCCATTCTTTAACGGGCTGCTAGGGCATGCTACCACCCGTCCAAATCAAAAAAATCAAATCCGTCAAATATGTCCGATACGCCACGAACGCTTTCGGGGAACATAACGCGAATTATTTTTGTCACGGTCAGCCGGGAAATGAAAATACGTCGTTAGTCATCTCTGAACCGTTCAGACCGTTTACGTACCTACCCTTTTCCACGTATTCAGTTCCCATTCCGCCAGGGGTTTTTGGCTTGCTATCACCTTCACTCTTTCAATCCAATCTTTATACGTTTTGATAGAATCGATTTTCGTCCAAGGTTCGTAGATTCCGGATTTCTTCAGAATTTTGCTATCAATGGGACAATGTGGAGGCGGTAGCTTTTGTCTCCCTAAACACCATTGAAACTTCAAATATAGATTTAGCGATTTTTGAGCAGTGCCAATGTTAAATCTGCTTTCTCGAATGATCGGGCCAAATTGCTTTGTGATCGTTTCCGCGAGTTGCAGGATGTTCTTGCAGTGTTGTTCTTCGCTTATAGCGCGGTCATGCTGCGCCGAAATTTTCTGAAGCTCGCTCTTAAGCGCGTCATGGAGCTCTCTCCGTTTGATGTAAGATGGTTTGCCCGAATATATCTTATTGCGTGCGAACGATGCTTTTATCGTGTTTCTAAGGGCGTCGCTCACGTCTCCGACCTTAACGGCGTCCAAAAATGTTTGTTTTTTGTTCGTAGTTGCCTCGCTCTCCATTCTCATGCCTCATGCTTGGACGCTGAGGATATTGCTATTGGCACCCCTGCGGGCGCGCACCAGCTCTATGTTCTTTCGCCGGCATACACACTCGCAACTGCTTTTCCGCCCGTGTGCTTTGAATATTCCATTCTGTGGCCCCACCAATGAATCAAATTGGAATCCTGTTTCCAGACGGGCAGGCCACCCAGCGCGATAGCGCACCATCTCACCCACAACCATGCATGCGCTCAAACACGCGACAAATGGGGCCGATGGCTCGAACCCCTCAGTCTGTGCATCTGCCGACAGCGCCGCCAACACGGCTTCTGAAACGACCGAACAAACAGGCTTGCCCACTTTGGACCGCAACCAATCTCTGTGCTCCGCCGGTGCGTTCTCGATGTCGGATGTGTTGACCACGGCAGAGGGCTGAGCGATTCGTTCAGGCGAAAGACCCGAACTGCGAACCTGAACATCCAGCGCGTCCACTTCCGGTTCCTGAAAGTCGCATTTCAAACAACTCAAATCTTCTTTCCATGGGTGCAACGTCACTTCGCACAAGGTGGGTCCGATTGCGCCGTCAATTACGAGGTCCGGCCAAAGTCCCTGGACGGCGCGACGCGCCGGTCTATTGTCCAGCCCGTTCAAAACCAAATCTGGAAAGGGGTACAATTTGCCGCAGTTCGCCGCGTAATCCTCGATGGAGCCCTGCAACCAACCCGTGGTTATTCGAGGCTGCAGCAATCTGGCAGCCCACGCTGCTTTTGCCTTTCCCAAGTCAATAGCGCCAATAGCGAAACAGGTCCCCCAGTTTTCCTCTTGATACATCTGCCGGTCCACTACCGTCAGGTGCCCGTGGATCGGCAGAACCGAAAGCAAATGCGCGATGCCGTTTCCAATCGCGCCTACTCCAAAAAGGACAGCGTCAACCACAATTTTTTGAGGAAGCTCCGGCCCTGGATCCTCAGACTCCCGATATTCAAAAAACGAAAAACTCATCCTGTCCCACAATTCTCCTCTTTCTGGACGCAAGGCGATGAGCCGCTTAAACACTTCCGCGACCCCGAGACAGGCTGCGCCAAGCGCGCCAATCGGATTTTCTTTGTCGCAATGCCGCGAAATGTTCCTTCCGAGCGACGATACCCTTATCAGCCAGCCGTTAGAGTTGACGACAGTCCATGGTAAATCGGCTCGACCGGTTGTCCCCACATTAAGCACAGCGTCAAATCCGAACGAATCAGCGGCACCCAATAACTCAATCGTTGGTCGAGTGCGATAAGCAAGCCTATCGGCCTCTCGAACAACAGCGTCCATGACCGGTCCGGGAGGCGCCCAAACCGTTAAACGCTCCACCATCCGGATAAGCAGCCGGAAGCTGTCCAGAAAACACTCCCTCCCATTTGGCGTTGCTAGAATCGCCTTTTCGCCGGTAAGCAGTACTGCTTTTTCCGTAAATAGGTGGCTTTCCGCCGCCATCGAGCCCAGTGCTTCGGCTGTTGCGACAATCCGGCTCCATTCCGCGCTCTTTTTATTTTCAGTTTGCATTGTCTTCTCCTACTACAGATGCGCCGGCAGATGAGCCGGGCACCAAAATCATTTTCTGTTTTATTTGTTTCGCTGCTAATCGGACATAGCCTCGTCTCGGGAGACAGACGTGAACGCCGCAATTCAGCAACGTCGTCGCTGGGTCCTGTGCAAAATCCGGGCAGATGACGCTCAGGAAATATGGTACTGAAACACCGTAAGCATGGTCGCTCGGGGACATGTCCACGTCGCAAAGGCCGGAATGCGAGTGAATTTGGCCCACCAGAATAAGCCCTAGTGCCTCTGCTCGCTCATGCACTTCGCGCATTAACTCCGGCCTGACCCGCAAATTCAGTGGGCTCTTATGAACACCTTCACCCCGGAGAAAGACAATGTGCGAAATGTCTGCGTCGCCACGCCTTCGATTCCCGAGCCAAAAGCATGTCCCCTCATTCCCAACTCGCCCGTCAATCGCCATGTCGGCCATCGACTGCGTCAATAAATTTGCCGGTAAACGCCAACGGTTGATCTTTGGAAAATAATTCATTGTTAAAATCGCTTGGTGTAATGGTTGTCCAACTCATCCTGAAGCCGCCTGACTACCCAAAGCAGGCGATTCCCGACGTCGCTCCATTTGAGATTCGCGTCGTTCTTCCACTCCGGATGCAGATTGAAACCTTCGACACAATAATTCACGCAGGCATCAAGGCTTTGCGGTCGAAAACCTCGAACCACTGGCCACGCGGTCGGCAGGTCCAGCCGGCACGTCGCCGGGTCCCGAAATTTGAGCGATGGAGGCTCTCCCGGATAAATCTTCCATAATAACCGGGCCTGAAACATTTCACCGGGGGCGCTCGCTGGGGATAAACTTACGTAGATCCCCAGCGGCGCAACCTGTTCAATTTTCCAGCGCAGGGCATCTTCTGCCTGCAGAGCCTCCTGCAAGTCCTGCCGAAAATTCAGCTCAGACAGCTCGTCGCTCATGGGTTTATCCCTGGACGATGACCTCCTCCAGTTTTAGGTGAAGTTCCCGGTGATGGCCAGCCGCTTGGCCGACGGTCTCGCTCAGGTTACTGAGCTCGGTTTTGCCGTGGAACAATTGGTACTTCTTGGTATTGGTCTCCTGCAGTCCGAACGCGTCCAGGACGGCAGTCTTGACCTGACCAATTGTCGTGTTATCTGCCACTTCGGCCTTGTAAGGCCGAACGGCAGCCGCATAAGAGACGACCACACGAACTGTCGCGTGGTCATGTCCTTGATTCACTCCTTTTTCAGGAGCCTGTTTCACAGTAGTTGTGTCCATTTTTTTGTTTGGCCGGGCAAAATCGCCCGAACACAACGAACGTACTGTGCATCGCTAAAAACGTCAAGCGTTTATTTAGCAAGCTCATAAAGTGCTTGCTTTCACTGATGTTGCGCGGTATTTTCTCTGTAACTGTTTTAGCCTATGAAAACCGAAGACACAAAAAGCAACGCTTCAAATTCCTTCGGCGACGGACTTAAAACCGCCAGGGAATTACACAAACTCTCTTTGCGAGAGGTTGAAACCGCAACTGGTATTTCAAATGCCTATTTGAGCCAGCTTGAGCACAACAAAATTAAAAAACCCTCCCCGCATTTCCTGCACAAGCTTGCTGCTTTGTACGGGATCGGCTATGAGCTCCTGATGGAGCAAGCGGGATACGTGCGACGAAATAACTCCGCCGGCGCAAAAACGCTGGCCGGGGCAGCGCTATTCAGCCAAGAGGACCTAACGAAAGAAGAGGAGGAAAAGATGGCTGAATACCTAGTGTTTCTGCGCAGAAAGCGTTGAACCATGAACTCACAGCCCCTGGATTCAGCCGACGAGATTGATAAGATAGCTCGAAATTTATTGATGACTTCAGGTGCGTGGGGAAAATTCCCCACACCGGTTGACGAAATCGTTCGCTTCGCCGAACTTCAAATTGAGCAAGGAGTAGACCTGAGCAGAATTGAGCCTGGCTTTCTGACCAGAAATTTTCACTTCCTTTCCCGTGCGCTAACTAAAGCGCTGGGCATGGTCGATTTGAGGCAAAAAGTGATGTACCTGGACCATAGTCAGCCCGAGGCCCGCAAAAGCTTTATTAAGCTTCATGAAGTCGGGCACAAAGCGCTGAGTTGGCAAAGCGATCTGCTCGGCTTCATGGACGATGAATCTACGCTCGATCCAGAAACCAGGGAAAAGTTCGAACGAGAGGCGAGTCTCTTTGCCTCTGATGCGCTGTTTCAGCTGGATCGTTTTGATGACGAGCTTAAAAAGCTGCCGCTGTGCATTAAGTCGCCCCAAGTTCTGGCGAAGAAATTTGGAGGCTCAAACCATGCGGCGATTCGGCGTTATGTTGTGCGCTCTCCGGTACGCTGTGCCCTCTTGGTTTTGCATAAGCCGACGGTCAGTGGCGAGTACTCAGCAAAAATCCGGGATTATTTTCAATCAGAGAAGTTCACGGCAGATTTTGGAGAGATTCAGTGGCAACCAGACCATTTCGGATTGGAATGGGTATTCGTCCAAGAAATAAAGCGGGGGCGCCATTGGCACGAAAATGGCCAGATGGCGCTAGAGCTTCCATGCGGAGAATTCATCACTTTCCGCTACCACTTTTTTAACAACACGTACAACACCTTTGTCCTGATCCTGCCAGAAGGGGAGCACATCAAATCGCGAGTCACGATTATTTCTCGGCCTTGAACCCGCGCTGTGTTCGATGCCATAAAGAACTTTGTGATTTTTGCTGAGACGGTATGGCCGGGCTGTTTGGCCGCCTAGGTGTTGCAGTTAAACAAAGCAGGAATATGTCACGCGCGCCGTTACGTTAACAAAGGCCGGGAAGAAATCGGGCCGGCCGGTGCAGACGCTAAATCGGCAGGAAATCTGACTGGCAATGGTTGGGCTTACCCGCCGCGTTCGCGGTTTGGTGTTTAATAAGGGCGATACCATTTTGATTCTCGATAATCTTAAACGCAGGCGTATTCATTAGCAGATGCATGTAACAATGGTGAACTGTCAATATCAAATCCTGCAGTACATCGTCACTATGCCCGTAGCTGTCTTTCGCATCTTCAATCAGCCTTACATTTAAACCTAATTCTTGACACTCCTCAAAGTGGATATGGCGATCGTGAGTTTTGTTGTGTCCGTAATGCGTCAGGCTTTTGACAATTTGCGCAGCCTTTCTTCTGGCACCTGACTCGCCTCTAAACATGACGTTTGCAAGCTGTTTTCGGACAAAGTCGTTCGATAAATCAATGGCATTTTGACATTGGCTCAAGAAAGTTGGACGATAATGTCCGATAATACTTTGCCAAAGTGGAACCTTTGCGGGATTGTCTTTTACATCGTCACATGCGTCCTTAAACTCCTTTAAAACGCCGTAGGCTGGCACTCCGCGCAATTGCGGATCGATTGGTCCTAAGTTTGAATGTTTCCCCATCCAAATTTCTCTGCATGCGCACGCTAACATGGTCCCAGCCGACATTGCAATTTGTGGGACAATTGCGCGAATGTCCGGTGCACTCTTGGTACTTAGCCGGAACATTTTGTGAAGATAGTCAACTATGGACTGGGTAGCTGTAATTCCTCCGCCTTGTGTGTGGATTATTATGTCTAAGCCTTTATGGCGGTCTAACCCGTCAATGGCCATCATGAATCCGTTCTTATCCTCATCGTTTATTTCTGTTCCAAGCGTGTTTGGCTTGGATAAAAAACCAGAATAATACCCAATTACGTTCCTGCCGGTTTTCTCGTGTAGCTTTCCTAAATAGTTTCGTCTGACGGTATTGATGCAGTTAAGTGGCTGGGCAAATAGTTGACGCCGGTTAGCTTCGGTAAGCTCCTTTGCCATCTCCTGCTGAATTTCTTGGAGAACTTGACCCCAATTAGGCATTTTCTGGAGGCATCAATACTCGCCAATGCCGTACGTCGTTTCGCTTGGAACCCATTTCAACGGAGAGGGCTGCTCCAGGGAAGAATTATCGTTATCGTCATGGCGGAGGATCGGCAGTGGTGACATAAAAAATTGATTGTACCGTCGCTCAAAGTTGGAATCCTTCCGCAGTTTTAGGCGAGTTTTCACTGTTTTTGAGCTCCGCATTCGGCGTATCTTGGCACGTTTGGTCACTTTTGTCAACCTAGAATTATTCATATTTTATATTTATCCGCTGCCTAGCGCCTCCGCGAGTGCATATGGATTATTGACATGAAAAAGTGGCATCCGCGTTCAAAATACGTACTGCACATTTCGAAGCACAGCAGCATCCGGGCCATTTGGCCTGCGCTGAATGTTTCGCTGGAAAGCGTCGCAAAATCCAAAATTCTTTCGGCAAGATTCCAACGAATCCGTGCAAAATTTGCCGGGTCACGGTTCGACCCTTGCGAGCCGCAATTTCAAATCGTGTATAGAGCGCAGCTGCGCCCGCTTGGCGTGTTCCATTCGCATGTCCCTTCTCACCCGTACCACGTCCCTGGAATTATAAACCCTTGCGGCTCCTCATCCCCAACCACCTTCCACTCTTTTTCAAACCCATCCCGGGGATCGGCACCGGCCTACCGTAATAGGTGGTTCCGGCACAAGTCGGCCTGCCCTGCGTCTCGTCCACCATAGCTCGGCGCGGCGGCGGAAGCTCCGGGCGAAGCGGGGCGGACGGGGGTCATAGCGCCGAAGACGGCCACCAGCGGAACAACTCCCGCCCACCAGTTCATTCTGTTAATTCTATCTAATCCCAAGTTCCAAAAAGTTTCGCAAAGTTCCCAAAAGTTCCGATTGTTCCTGTTGAGTCCGCGCAGACGCCATGAGAGTATGGTGGTGTGAGGAACCTCACGCAAAGGTCGCAAAGGCGGAGAAGACGATTATCACCGCGAAATACGCTAAATACACGAAAACGCTTTTGACATAATGGACCGAATCAACCGAATGACCACATGAATATTTCTTTGAGTTCTATGCGTTCTTCTTGTCGCGTCGTAGCGCAGAGGAGACGGATGCGGTTAAAAAATGCCTTTGAAGCATTTCATCCGTGTGTATCCGTGTTCATCCGTGGTTTAAGAGATTGTGTGAATTATGTTCATTCTGTCAAAACCTCCGAACTGTCTCCAGGCAAAATGCAAGGGACAATTGCGTTGTAAGGCACATAAAAACAATATGTTACGAAAACACCGGGCGAAAAATTCGAAAAAAAATTCCCGATTGATGGGGGGACAGATCCCTGCAAAAACAGCCTGCCAAAACATCAAAAATAAAGGGGTTTTTGCTTCCACCCATTCCGCTTTGTCGATCTGTCCCTTTGACCCTCCCAAACGGATACTCGACGCACCGCGCGACCCGCACCACGCTCCACGATTCGCCCTCCTCTGGTTAAATTCAGCGTGTCTTTTCGCGCTTCACAAATTCCGCGCCGGCAGCGGGGCGATTATGGCCGCCGTACCGGTCGGCGTAAACGCGGACGAATGCCGCTCCGAGCAGCAGAATTTGCGCGGAATAATAGACCCACATCAGGACCACGACGAAGGAACCAGCGGCGCCATACGCTGAACTGAGGCTGCCGCGTCCCAGGTAGGCGCCGAGCAAATATTTTCCGATGGTGAACAGCAGGGCGGTAATGAGCGAACCGATCCAGACGTCACGCCACTTTATTTTTACGTCGGGCAGCATTTTAAAAATCATGGCAAATAAAAGCGTGACGACGCCGAGCGTCGCCGCAAAATCGATGAAGTGCCAGATGACAAAATTTGCCGGCACGAAGCCGCTCATCCATTTGCCGATGGCGTCCAGGACGGCGCTGATGACCAGTGAAACCAGTAAAATAAATCCGATGCCCAAAAGGGTCAGGAGCGACAGAAGACGGTATCTGAGAAAACTGCGTATACCGGTGGATTTAAGCCGGACTTGCCAGATGGCGTTGAGTGCCTGTTGCAGTTGAATGAACACGCTGCTGGAGCCGACGAACAAGGCGACGAATCCGATGATGGTCGCAAAGAGGCTGGCTTTGGGACGGTTTGCGGCCACGAGAATGGAATGGACGGATTGGGCGCCGCTTTTTCCAAGCATTTTTTGGATTTCGCCAAACAATTCGTTTTGCGCCGTCAGAGCGACAACGGAAGCCGTCACGGGGGCATGGGTTGTACCGTACAATGTCACGTTTGTGTCCAGGGCTTCGAAGGTGGCTGAGGCGCGCAATATTTGATTGCTGTTAACGAGCGATTGTTCGTTCAGCCCGAAAACGACCTTGTAACTGTCTCCGGCGGCCAGGTTTGTCAGGACGAACGAACCTCTCGCATCGTAAGTCGAATGGGCCGGAACGTGGTTCCTATGCCCTCCGCCCATGAATTTGGGCTGATGGGCAAAGAGGAGGCCGGCGAGCGCGAGGACGAGAATTAACAGCGGGGCAATGGCGAAGATGGTGTAAAAGGCCACTGCGGCGCCCATGGCGGAGGCATTGGCATCCAGCCAAACCGTCACGACGCTATAGCTGGTTTCGTAGACGGACTTGTACAGGGATTTGAGTTTGCGCTTCATTAATGCCATTGGCGGGTCAGGTAGTCGCTGAAGGCGAGAACGAATAAAATCAGGAGCCAGACAAATCCTACACAGGCGACCAACCTTATGACTTTAGTGCTCCGGCGGAGGCGCATAAAAATGGACATCACGAGCACCATTTGAACGAACGCCAGGACCAGAATGATTGCCGTGCCGGTTGCTCCCCAATTTGAATGCGAGAGTCCAAACATCACAAACAGCAGGGCTACCAACGCCAGCCATATCGCGATGAATTGGTATTTGGGGGCAATTTTCATGAGTGCCTCCCGATGAGATAGAGCAGCGGATAGAGGAAGATCCAAACGATGTCCACGAACGCCCAGTAAAGGCCGACCATTTCCAGCGGCGTATAGTATTGCGCAGAGAATCTTCCGCGCGCGGCCATCGCGGTAATCACCGAGAGCAAACCGACGCCGACGATCATATGGACGGTGTGCAGGCCGGTCATTCCCCAATAGAGCCAAAAGAAAATTTGCGTGTGGAGGGGCAATGATGGGTCAAACATCGCGCCGGGGACGACCTTGTCCGCGATGTCTTCGCGGTATTCGAGACTTTTGCAGGTCAAAAAGCCCAGGCCCAGGAGAAGGGTCACCAGCAGGAGCGGGACGAGCACCATCGTCCGGTTTTCTGTGGCGGCCTGCACGGCCAGCGCCATTGTTAGTCCGCTCGTGAGCAGCAGCACTGAGTTGATCGTGCCGTTTAAGATGAGTGTGTGCTTTACGCCCTCAATGAAATCGTGGCCGTAAAAATGGCGATAAATCGCGTAGGAGACGAAAAAGCCGCCAAAGAATAAAATTTCGGTCGAGAGAAAGACCCACATGCCCAGGTGGACCGATTCGTACTGCTGCGGCATGTCTTCGAATTGCTGCTCAACGGTTGGAGTATTTGCGGGCATAAAATTTTAATTTAGAGCCTCGTGCCTCGATTGGAGAGGAACCGCCCTCGCCGCGAATGGCCTTCGGAGCGCGGTTGTGTCAAAGCCAGCCGCAGCGCACCACAACTTTCGGGACTGCTGCGGCTGGCGCCCCTTGGCTCCCGCACACAGCCGCGCTCCGTGCGCTCAGGCGGCTCATGGACTTTATGGGCGATTTGAGAATCACTGAAAATTTTCATGTTACCGGCGCGTTTTGCATGGTTCGGTCCCCGGCGGTTTTGGGTTCGCCCAATTCATCGAGCGGCGCGTATTCGTAGGGCTCGTGCGTTACAATGGGGACCTCGTGAAAGTTATGTTTTGGCGGCGGCGAGGTGGTGGTCCATTCGAGGCCGGTGGCGTGCCAGGGATTGTCGTCCGCCTTTTTTCCATAACGGAGAGACCAAAGAAAATAGAGAAACGGCAACAGGTACGCGGCGCCCAGGATGCTGGCGCCGGCGGTTGACATGACATTATAGACCTGAAATTCCGGGGCGTACTCGTGGACGCGCCGCGGCATTCCGAGGTAGCCCAGAATAAACTGTGGGAAAAAAGTGAGGTTAAATCCCAGAAACATGGTGACTGCGGCCAATTGGCCAAGTCTTTCGGGATACATTCGCCCGGTGATTTTCGGCCACCAATAGTGCAGCCCGCCCATGAACGC
>DASYYL010000068.1:0-3748 GCA_035933915.1 Verrucomicrobiia bacterium | reverse complement strand
TGGCGTGGCGGGTGACCGGCGGAAGGATGCCTTTTTGCGGCATGGCGCGGCCAGCCGGCGGAAAAAAGCAAAGGACAAGGACGCGCGGGTGAAAAAGGAGGCAGACTTGCCCCGTGGCCGTCAGCCTTTACGGGGCGGGTTCGACAACGGATTGATTCGACGCTCCGCGCGATTACCCCTCCCAAACTACGGACCTCCCACACGCGCTCCGGTCGATTCAATCCTTTGGTGGTCGGGCGACATTATAGTCATATTAATTTATTCAATGGCTATGACAAATGTGACACCAATAGCAGGGTGCCGACCATTGCAAATACAAATCCCAGCATCTTCAGCTTTCGTATCTTTTCTGACGTTTGATTGCGGAGCACTCGCTGTGGGCAAATAAAGTAAAACGCGCCCGTCGCAATCATCGAAAGCGGAATAATTATATTTAGCCAACCCCAGACTTCGTAGAATATACGCGACAAGAATGGATTTGACACGTCTGTATTCATATGCGCGAATGCTGCCTAATTATCCAAAGAGCCAGGCCGATCCGTCTTCGCCCCGCTACGAAGAGACGGCCGGCCAGTGGCTCTGCGAACTCGATAATCGTTGTATAACTCAAACCGTCCATAAACTCACTTGTTGCGCCGTAGCGCAGGGAAGGCGGAAGGCCCAGTCGGCGTTAGCGCGGTTAGGCATCAACTTTTCGTCTCTCTCGCCGCCATCGGTAATAAATCGCACACATCCACAAAACCCACGTCGCAACGGCAAACACCGTGCGAATACCGCCGTGCGGCTCTGGTAAAGGTGACAAATGCAAAAAAGGCAAAGTCAAAAGCGCCGCCAGAAAAATGCCAATCACGAGAAAAGTCGGCCATAACTCTTTACGTGGAATCGGTTTGGTCAACTCTGAACGTCCCATCAATAATAACCAAGCGACTGCCGATAAAGCTACAATGCCTGTGATGCCGAAAAGCCAGCCAACACACGCGAGCGTGGCAAATAGCGCTGCCAGAACAAAACGAATGATGGTCGAAGTTTTCATGGTGCTCGCTGATACCTAACGATCCAAAAACGGCATGAGTTGAGGAAGTTGACGCGGTGGGCGACAACTATTGATGTCAATCAAAACCATAAATCTCAATCATGCCTGTGAAAACCAATACGCCCGTAAACCCCGAAAAGCAAGTCCGCATTCAGCACCTCAAACTGCGGATGGATTGGCGGGTTTTATCCGTGTTCATCTGTGTCCATCCGTGGTTAATTGTTTCACGCGCCGTGGCGTGAGCGGAGTTCGGCCTGGATGGCAGCCAATTCCGTGCGCGGTTTGTCGTCGACATGGTCGAGCCGGTCGGCACGGCGATACCAATAGCGGCTGTTGGCTAGGTCGCCCTCGAATTTGTGCAGCACCGCGTGAATCCACGCCGCGGTGGCGTCATCTTCGTATTGCTGGACCAGCTCGTGCGCGGCGGCCCATTTGCCGGCCAGAGCCAGTTCAGTCGCCTGAAGCAAATCATCGTTCAGCGCGCTCATTCTCAATCATTTAATCCCTTTCCATCGAAAATCAGATCCATGCATTTTTCAATCCTTGACTCCCGGGTTTCGGATTGTTTGGCTGCAGAAAAGTAAAGGAGGTATCCTCTTTGCCGTCCCGGTGTCAGTGCTGCAAAAGCAGCTTTCAAGGCAGGGATTTTATTTAATTTATTTTGAAATTCTTCAGGAATTTTGAATTCCGATGTTTTTTTAAACTTCACTTTCAAACCGGCTTTTTCCGCTTCAATGGCTTCCTGAATATAGGCTTTCAAGACGGATTTCATCTTCACTATTTCTTGAACTGAGGTGAACTTGATCCAGCGCCCCGCCTGCGTGTTCTCCCCGGGTTTGGTTAGAATACCCCGGGCATCCTTTAACAAGGCGCCTTTGCAAAACATGAGCGCACAGGATTCCTTGAATGGAATGATGATAACGGTGTTGCTTTTCTGAAACGTGTAACAAGGTTTGCCCCACTTCAATTCTTCGGTCAGCCCACAGTCGAGAATGATACTTCTCAATTTCGCCATTTCTTCCTGCCACTGTTTGGCTTTCCTTAAATAGGCATCAACCCTGGGATTCTTTCGGCTCGTTGTCATAGTGTGTTAATTGTTCTTTTACCGTCTAATTGGCGCGACGGCAAGCAGGCGAATCCCTTCCCCGGCGGGGTGGAGAATGACTTTAACGCGAAGGCGCAGAGGCGCAGAGTTTTATTGGTAGAGGGCGCTGCCGCGCCGCTTTGGCGGCTGACCAGCAGGTCAGCCCTACCACCCTGAAATCAGATTTGGGACTCGTTTAACTCGTCCCTCCAAAGCCAAAGCCGGCTCGCGAGGACGCTCGCCCCATCATTTTTTCTTTCGTGTGGTTTGAGACCACGATTCGCAGTGGCGAACATCGTGATTTGGGTAATCAACATGGTGGCGGGCCTGGGAAGCCAATTTCGCGGTTGAATCAGGGATTTATTACCTCGGCTTTTTCTTTATTGAAGAACGATTTTACCCCACGACCCTCATCCGGTCTGCGGCCACCTTCTCCCATCCGAAGGGAGGAGGAAATTATTTTTGGGGACGTTTACCCAGGGTAGTCGCTGCGCTTCAACCCTGGGCTAATATATTTCGCCCTTACAGGACTTCGGTCTCCGCTTCGTGTGACCAGATTGGAACTCGTTTATCTCGACCCTCCGAATCCGTGTTCATCCGTGTGAATCCGTGGTTAAAATCCTCCGTGTCTCGGCGGTTAAACCCGGTCCAGCGCGTGCTTGAGATCGGCAATCAAATCGCGGGTGTCTTCGAGGCCCAGGGCGAGGCGCACGAGGTTGTCCACGATGCCGATGCTTTCACGGTACTCGGCCGGGTAATCGAAGAACGACATCGTGGCCATCTGGGTGACGAGGCTTTCGGAACCGCCGAGGCTCGGGGTGATGAGGAACAGTTCCAGGCGGTCAATGAAACGGCGCGTCGCCTTGCCGTCGCCTTTTACGAGAAACGTAATGACGCTGCCGTACCCGCGCATTTGCGCCCGGGCAATGCGATAATCCGGATGCGATTTCAGTCCCGGATACCAGACCCGCTGGACTTTGGGATGCGATTCCAGAAAGCGCGCCACTTCCAGGCCGGCAGCATTGTGATGGGCCATGCGCAGGCCAAAGGTCTTGAGTCCGCGCTCAAGCAGGAAGCAACTGAACGGGCCGGCCATGGACCCGACCATGCGCTGCAACTTGTTGAGTTCCTCCAACTGCTGGTGGCCGCCGAGCGTGACGCCCGCCAGGAGGTCGTTGTGCCCGGCAAGATATTTCGTCGCCGAATGAATGACCAGGTCCACGCCCAGTTCCAGCGGCCGGATGTTGTACGGTGTCGCCAGCGTGGCATCAATCATCGTCAGAATCTTGTGCCGTCGGGCCACCTTCACAACCGCCGGGATGTCCAGCACGCGCAGGTAAGGATTGGTGGGTGACTCGGTGAAAATGATGTTTGTGTTTGGGCGGATGGCTGCTTCGATGGCCGCAGCGGTCGGCGCGACGAGGCTGGTTTGGATGCCGAATTTGGTGAGCAGGTTGGTTGCGAAATCGCGCGTCTGCCGGTAGCAATCACTGGTGAAAATGATGTGGCCGTCGGGTTTCATGTAGGCCATCAAGGTCATGACCACCGCGCTCATGCCGGTGGAGAAAATGATGGCCCGCTCCGCGCCTTCGATGGCCGCCAGCTTGCGCTCGGCTTCCTGCTGGGTCGGG
>DASYYL010000013.1:0-45763 GCA_035933915.1 Verrucomicrobiia bacterium | reverse complement strand
GACAAGGTAAGCTTGATGCCGGAGCGCCGCGCGCGATTGCATTGCAATCGCCACGGCAATGCCGATGCTCCCGGCCAGGTTGCGAGCCAGCGCGAAAAGCCCAGTCGCGTTGCCCATTTCTTCGTTGCGAATGGTGGACATGGCGACGGTCATCAGCGGAACTGTCGTTAGCGCGATCCCCATTCCCTGCAAACAGTTAGGCCAGAAATAATCATGGCTGGAAATATCCAGATCGAAATTACCCATCATCATGGCCGCAACGGCCGTGAGAACCATTCCCGTCCCAACCAAAAGGCGATTGTCCACTTTTCCAGTGAGATACCCAACCAACGGGGTCAGGGCTAGCATGCCCCAGCCACGCGATACTTGTGTCAACCCGCTGGCATATGCGGTGTAGCCCATCAGGCTTTGAGCAAGCAGCGGCTGCAGATTTTGAATGCCATATAGGAGCAGAAAAATGATCGAAATAAGAATGGTGCTGAAGGTGAAGTTCCGGTCCGCAAATACCCTCAGGTTTGCAAGCGGTTCACGGTTTAGAAATTCCCTGGCAACAAACGCAACGAAGCCGATAGCCGAAATCACGGATAGCCAGCAAATGAAATTGGAATTGAACCAGTCTTTGTCTTGTCCCTTGTTCAGGACCGTCTGCATGGTACCTAACCAAATCGCCAGGACCAGGAATCCCAATGCATCGATGCGCCCGCGCTTGATAGTGCGAATGTATGCAGGATCGAAAATAAAGGTTTGGATCATCCATAACGCCACCAAACCGCAGGGAATGTTGATGTAAAAAATCCAGCGCCAGGAATAGGTCTCGGTTAGCCAACCGCCCAACACAGGCCCGACCACCGGCGCAAAAACCACGCCCAAAACATACAATGCCATGGCGGCGCCGCGCTTTTCCTGTGGAAAGCTTTCCATCAGGATCGCCTGCGAAATGGGTTGCAATGCGCCGCCGCCCGCACCCTGTACAATGGATGCGATAATCAGAAAGGGAAGATTTGGCGCCGCGCCGCAGGCGAATGACGCCGCCGTAAAAATGCCGATGCACACCATCAGAAACCGCTTCCTGCCCAGCAAGGCCGAAAACCATGCGGTAGAGGGCAGGACTATGGCGTTCGATATGAGGTAGCCCGTTTGGATCCACGTCGCATTGGATACCGTCGACCCAAGGTTGCCGGCAATATGCTCCAACGCGACGCTGACGACTGTCGTGTCAAGGACCTCAATGAAGGTCGGCAGGATCACCGCGAAGGCAATCAGCCACGGATTCACTTTAGGTTGTGCGTAGTTTTGGTTCATGGGCGATGCTATGCCACAGTTTGAATTGACAAGTATGACTATTTCACGCGGACGGTTGGCACTACGGACATGCCTGGACCAATCGCAAGATGGGTGTCGGGATCAACGTCAAAAACGATCTTTACGGGAACGCGCTGGACGACTTTGATATAATTGCCTGTGGCGTTCTCGGGCGGAAAAAGGCTAAACCGCGCCCCGGAACCACTTTGAATGCTCTCTACGTGCCCTTTGAGTTTGTGACCGGGATATGCATCCACCTTGATATCCACCGACTGTCCCGGACGCATGTGGGTTAGCTGGATTTCTTTATAGTTAGCGATGACCCAATAATGGTGCGGCACGATGGCCATGAGTGATTGCCCAGGCTGGATGTAGGCCCCTTGTTCAACCGCTCGGCGAGTGACCCGGCCATCTTCAGGCGCAATGACTTTGGTGTATGAAAGGTTTAACTCGGCTTGTCGGAGCCTGGCTTGGGCCTGCAGCACGGCCGCGGTCGCGGTCTGGACCCCGGCCTGGGTCAATGTAACGTTCGCTTCGGCAGCAAGTGCCTGGCTCCTGGCGGCTTCCAAATCGGCGCTGGCGGTTTGGGCCCGCGCTTGCGCCATGTCAAAGGCGCTCCGCGAAACCGCTGTTTTGTCCACGGACTGGTAGCGTTTGAGATCATCCGCCGCACGGTCGTTTTCGGCCTCCGCGGCTGCCACAGCCGCCTGCGATTGTTTCACTTTGGCCTGGCTTACTTTGACCTGCGCCTGGGATTCGAGCAATTGGCTGCGAGCGGCTTCCACGTCCGCACGTGCTTGGGCCAGGCTGGTTTCATAATCGCGGGCATCAATTTTCAACAGAATGTCGCCCTTTTTAACTTCCTGGTTGTCCGTGATGAGCAACTGGTCTACGTATCCGGACACCTTCGGCGCGACAGGAATGACATAACCCTCAATGAACGCGTCATCGGTGGATTGATAAGGCGCTACGAAGCAAAAATAATAAACGCCGGAGGCCATCCCCACGATGAGCACCGCAATGGCGGCAAGCATCTGGCTCCGGCGTTTTTTTGCGGTTCCATCGGGTGGCGGCCCCATATGGATATTTTCGTCGCCGTTAGGTTTTGGAGACCGCAAAGTGTCTGGTGTATCGCCGACGGCAGAATTGCGCCGAGCTTCATTATCAATTGCGGCGGCTTCGCCGTTTCGGGCGGTGTTGTTTGTAGTAACGTTCATATTTTGGTCAACGGTTTGGTTTTTGATGGTGAATTGTCTTATTTGTGAATGTGGGAAGAGTCTCCATTGTCGTCGCGACTCGGCTCGAGGTTCTGGCTGGCGCCGTCCAAAAAGCCGAAATAACGCAAGGCGCACCACGGCGAACAAATAAAAAGTTCCCTGCACGGGGAATTGGCTGCGCCGTCCGGCTTTTGCGGAAAACGGCAGAACCATGCGTTGTCGATGATTGCTTTACCGCAAACGAGGCATCGGTCCAGCTCTTGAATTCCTGATACCGTGGCTGAAACCTGGTGGGGATTAGTATTCATAAGCGTCTCCATTGACTGTCAGTTAGGCAGCTATGACCTGCACGTTTTCCACTTTGGCGAAACCGGCCTGTTGAATTTCTTTCTTTAGCGCCTTAGGCCAAAGTGCCACCGGCAGCCGCTCGGTAAGCCAGGTCGACTCAGGATGTTGGATTCCGATGAACACGCGCGCTGCCAATGCCCTGGCTGTCCAGGCACTGGCCAACGTCTCATCCTCGACGATGCGCAGCCTATACCTCGTTTTGTCTAGACGCGTGGGGCCAGCAACACAACGCTCCTTGTGCAAACCGCCGGTAGTAGCACTTTTGCAAACAGTGCCGGCCAAAGCGTGAAATATCCGAGAGAGCCAATGCTTGACCGGATTGCTTTGTGTCGCGGTGGGGTCGGAAAAACACGGGAAGTTGTGTTTAATCCGCACGGGAAAAGCCGCAAAGCTAAATCGTGCAATCGGGACTGTGATTTGAGTTTTGCTGACGGGCTCGAATTGAAATGCGATTTTCATAACTGCATAAGTGGTGGTTACGTTTGCTATGGCCGTTCAGGTCCGTTGGGCTGGCCTGCCTCAGTGAAGCATTCCAGTTTGGCGAGAATGGCCTTTGGGCTGGCCATACCCACGATCTTCAAACGAACGACGCCGTTAATGAAATACTTCAGGGTCGGAACAGATTGAATCCCGTGCGCGCTCGCCAGGTCGAAATTGTCGTCCACGTTGATCTTGAAAACCTTGCTCCTTCCCTGGCAGGCCTTGGCTACCTCTTCCAAAACCGGTTCGATCAATTGGCAAGGTTTGCTCCACGCCGCCAGGAAACCAACAAGAACCGGCCTGTTAGAATTTAAAACTTCAACCTCAAACTGGGACTGCTCCAGGTCCAGGACTTCGATTGCTTTTTTCTTTATCTGTCGTTTTACTTCCATACACAGCCCCTTAATCATGAGCCGTGCCACTCCTCCCTTTTTATCGCATCTGTTTAGATACGAATTACTTGTGGCGTTGCCTGAGCATTTGCAAGCCGGGATAAAATTTTGTCCCGGTAAATTTTTTATCCCGGAGAGAGGTGGAATATTTACCCTTTTGCGCGTATTGCTGATAAAAAACTGACTGACCGTATCCCAAACCTCACGCGCGGGCGAATTGAGATTGTTAACGCCAACCCACCGCATTAAGAGCAATTCATTCTGCAGTTGGCGGCCATTTAATTCCGGGGATTTAATGCACGCATCCATTCACACAGTAAGGCGACAGACGGAATGAAAGTTCGCCAGATTTTCTTGCGTGTGCTAATCATCAATTCAAATAGCGTTCGAGCGAATTTGATTGCAGAGTACGAGAGGCCTTGCCTCGGAAAGCACGATAGCTTGTGAATGGGTGGCTTGGCAGCCTGTTAGGGATGGGCCAGGCTTTTCCCCGTGACAGCGGGCGTTACTGGAGATGGCCCTGGCGGAATCAGTCCCTCAGCTTCTTTGAACAACAGGCGGGCAAAGGCCCATTCACGCCAGTTCCATTTGTCCGATTCCCAAAGGATCCCGCTCTGTACAAGGCTGCGGGCCCGGTTCAGTGCCAGGCGCGCGCCCGTATCGTCTCCAAGTTTATGGTAACACATGGCCAGGATGAAACCATCTGAGGCGCTGGGCAGTGGATCGTAGACGCAGACTCCGAAACTCTCCCTGCACCAGTCCTGCGCTTTTGCGAAATTGTCTCGCCTGTATTCAAGGAGGCCAAGCAACATTAAATCCCATGAGGCGGGAGAATAGGGTCCCTTGATGGGCGCGGCGGCCGTTACGGAGCGGGATAAAACCTGGACCAAAGGATTCAAACCAGACGTGGGAATATCCGGGCGCCTCAGCAAAATAGTTTTCAGGGTATATTCAGCGACCGCCAAATTCGTGGTTCCTTTGAACCGATCAATAGCCTGATTGCGCAACCGCGCAAAGCCGGCTTCGTCGCCGAGCTCCAACAGTGCCAATGCTTCCTGATAATAATCTTCTGAAGCGCGCACCTCGTCCTGCTGCGGCGACTGTTGAACAAACTCAAAGTGGCTGCGGGCTCGCTCCCATTCGCCTTGGGCCGCGTGCCATTCTCCCAACGATCGAGCAAGAACCGTGTCGTCGCGGGCGGACGGGATTTTCAAACCGAGCGTCTGGTCGGTCCGCGAAAAAAGCTCGTCGCCTTCCCTCATAAGGAGATCAGCAATTACCCAATCGCTCCACGAGCCCTCGAGATCTTGTCGTGTCCCTGGAAACAAGGGAACAGCATTTCTTTCCAAATTTAGTCCCTGCTGCGACTTCGCCTGAATGAGTTCCCAGGCTTCCGTCCAATCTGCCACTGCCCATGGGTATTGGCCCAATCGCCACTCTGACATGGCCTTTATCATAGAAGTCGTGCAAAGACGCGGGGCATCATAAAAGGGATAGCCCTGGCAGGTGTCACACCACCCGATCGCCGCGGCAAAACTACCGCACCGATAGTTCAGCAATGCCAGCGCTTCCGACCATTGCACCCAATGAGGAAGGCTTGGACGTACCCAATCCACGTCGGCAAAAGTTTTTTCGGCTGGTTGTGCTCCGAGGTTAAACAATTGCAGGGTCTTTGCATCGACCGGCAGCAGCAAGCCCAATTTAAAAGTCCGATAATCCTGGGCAATGTCGCGGGCGCTCAACGTTTTGAGCCAGGTTTCGCGAAAGTCCTCGTAAGCCTGGCGGTCGCCAACCTTAAGCAGGGCTGCCGCTAGGTCCAATTGGTCCATTGTAATTACGTCCGCGCCATCCATCTGATTTACCTTCCCAACTGATTTAAACCGCATAGCCGCTTCAGGCCAGCGGCCATTGGCGGCGTGCCAGTTGCCCAGGGCGCGCAATTCGGCGGCAACTTCAACTGAAGGTTGGTTCAATGGGAGAGTTGCAGAAAGCTGGTCGGCTTCCTCAAAACGGCTCTGCGTCACCAGTGATGCAATATGAGAGGCCTTTTCCCGGGCTTCCGCTTCTCTTCGGAGCCGAGCTTCTGAATTTAGGGCCTCCCGCTCCTTAAAAAACATAAGGGTCGAAATGACGGTGCTAATGGCCAAAGCCACGGCCACTGTTGCGCCGGATAGAAACACGATTCGGTTTCTCCGAACGAGCTTTTGCAGCCGGTACCACTGGCTCGGCGGTCGCGCCAATATCGGCTCATTGTTTAAATACCGCTCGACGTCCATTGCCAGGTCGTTGGCTGTTTGGTATCGGCGATCGCGGTCTTTTTCCAGCGCCTTCATGACGATTCGGTCCAAATCCCCGCGCAATTCCGATACCAGCTTTGACGGTTCGAGATGCCGCAGCCTTGCTGCTTTCGTCTGTTCAGCCGGAGCCATGGCAGTGAGTTTTGCGGAGGGGGTGCGCGGTTCGCGATCGATTAAAGTGCGGCGCATCTCGTCCACCCCCGATTTAAGCAATTCTTTGGTATCGAAGGGCGTTTTGCCGGTGAGCAGTTCATAGAGTAGCGCGCCGAGCGAATAAATGTCGCTGCGCGTATCCACGTCTACGGTACTGCCGGCCACCTGTTCGGGACTCATGTAATTTGGCGTGCCGATCAATTGCCCGTGTGCAGTAAAAATGGTTTCGTCCGTGAGCTGTTGTCCAGTCGCCTTGGCAATCCCAAAATCAATGACTGCGGGCGAGGGCGCGTCATTCACCATTCTCACGAGAATATTGGACGGTTTTATGTCCCGGTGAATAATCCCCTTTTGGTGCGCGTGCTGGACTGCCTGACAAATTTGTACGAATAATCCCAACCGTTGTTTTAATCCAAGGTGGCGCTCGTCGCAATACTCGGTAACCTTTAGACCTCTGACCAACTCCATTACAAAGTATGGGCGCCCTTTCTCTGTGGCGCCGGCGTCGAATACCCGGGCAATGTTTGGATGATCCATCAAGGCCAGTGCCTGCCGCTCGGCCTCGAATCGGGCAATCACTTTTTTTGTGTCCATCCCCAACTTGATGATTTTGAGGGCCACGCGGCGGCGAACCGGTTTTTCCTGCTCGGCCAGATAGACAATGCCGTATCCGCCCTCGCCGATCTTGTCCAAAAGTTTGTAATGTCCGATCGTATAACCCGGCCCTTCTTCCTCATAAACCTTCCCGGATACACCCGCGGACTTAGCCGGGGAACCCGCGGCATCGGCGGCCAGATTCAGGGAATCCGCGCTTTCGGTGAAAAACCGTTCCGCCGCCTCCTGCGCTGCTAACAACTCTTCGACCGCATCGCGCAGCCCCTTGTCTCCGGCGCATGCCTCGTCAAGGAACTGGCGCCGCTGCTGCACGTCGCTTATTTCCAGCGCCTCCAAAAACACTGCTTTCTCGCCTTGGGATGATGTGCTCATGAGTCCATTCAAATACAATGCGACAAACCATCACCCGGTTCGCCAAATATTTTACATTTGCTTTTGGATATAGCGAAACAGCCAGGCCTTGGCGTAAGCCCACTGCCGGTCAAAGGTTCGCGTCGAGAGATTTAGACTTTCAGCGATTTCCTCCCGGTCCAACCCGCCAAAGAACTTCAAAACAACCAGCCGCTCCAGCTCCGGGTCTTCAACTTTGAGCCGTGAAAGGGCTTCGTCAATCAACACAATTTTGTCTTCCGGCGTAGTGTCAGCCAGTTCCAGGTCTTCGATATTCAATCGTACTTGCCCCCCGCCGTGCTTTAGCCGGGACTTCTGGCGCGCTCGTTCAATCAATATACGACGCATGGCCTCGGCAGCGGCAGCAAAAAAATGCCCGCGATTCTCCCAGGTCCGGTCGCTATCGGATACCAGGCGCAGCCACGCGTCATGGACTAATGCTGTCGGTTGCAGTGTTTGGCCCGGCGCCTCGTGTGCCATTCGTGCCGCCGCCAGGCGCCGCAATTCGGCATACACCAAGGGTAGTAATTTCTCGGCGGCGCCTGCCTCGCTGCCAATCGCCTGTAAAACCTGTGTAACCTGTTGAGTTTCAGGCATAGGACACTCTTCTGTTCAAATTCATTTTATGACCACTAAATCAGAACTCAAACCATTAATTGATAGGCTGTTCTTCCTCGGTTGTCCTACAGCTGACCAGAATTTTGGCGAGCTTTCACTTTCCCCGTCGCATTAGTCTATGGATGAGTTTATCGACACCCACACCTTCTCAAATGACATCAATTAGCTCGCCTTCCCATGGCCAGTGTGCTAAATCTAACGGGCTTAACGATATGAACCCGGCCAGCGACAGGCTTTATGACATGAGGTTCGACTCCAATTTTGCCATCAGCTTATTGACGGACATTGCGTTGGAGCGATCACTCGATGGATTGAAGGAAAAGTTGGTCAGCACATGCATAAACCTTCCAGAATTTGCTCGAATCGAAATGTGGCTGATTGGTAAAGGAGATATATGTTCACGCTGCCCTCAAAGGGTGCTGTGCCGTGACCAGTCGCGTTGCCTGCATTTGGCCGCCGTCGGCATTAATCCCCTGCCTGGAGATGGACGCGGCGTTTCATGCCTTTACGATTCCGATGAGAGAATCCCGTTGGGCGTGGGACTGGTGGGGCGACTCGCAGTATCGGGAGGGCGTGTTGAAATGGAAAATGTAGGCCAGGACCCTGGCGAAATTCCTAACCCCTCATGGTTGCAATCAGAACAAGTTCGTACTTTCGCCGCCGCCGCCATTTCTTTCCGCGGTCAAATTCTCGGCGTCAATACAGTCTTTAGCCGTATTAACGCCCCGAAGGAAAGCCGGGACTGGCTGCAAGTTTTTTCCGACCATATCGGCAGCTCCATCGCAAATGCGCAGGCGTTTGAGGAAATTCAGCGCCTCAAAGCGCAAGTAGAGACACAAAATACCTATTTGCAGGAGGAGGTGGTTGAAGCCAAAGCCTTCGGTGAACTCGTAGGCCAAAGCAAGGCATTGCAACGCATCGGGGGGCAAATTGACCTGGCCGCGCCGACCGAAGTGTCCGTCCTCATTCTGGGCGAAAGTGGCACTGGCAAGGAATTGGTCGCGCGTGAAATCCACAACCGCAGTCGTCGCAAAGACAAGCCGCTGGTGCGCGTCAACTGCGCGTCCATTCCCAAAGACCTGTTTGAGAGTGAGTTTTTCGGTCACGCCCGTGGCGCGTTCACCGGGGCCCTTAAAGATCGGCCGGGGCGATTCGAAACAGCGGACGGTGGTACGCTTTTTCTGGATGAGGTCGGCGAAATTCCTTTGGATTTGCAAAGCAAACTGCTCCGGGTGTTGCAGGAAAAACGCTACGAACGAGTCGGCGAAGACCGTACCCGCTTCGCAGACGTGCGCGTGATTGCCGCCACTAACCGCCGCCTGAAGCAGGCAGTGGCCAAAGGTCTTTTCCGTGAGGACCTGTTTTACCGGCTCAATGTGTTTCCAATCGAAGTTCCGCCATTGCAGGACCGATTGGAAGATGTGCCGCTCCTGGCCAAACATTTTATAGAGTTGTCTGCCAGGGAGCTGCGGTGTCCCAAACCACGACTGACACGGGCTGGAATTGCAAAACTCCAGAGCTACGATTGGCCCGGCAATATCCGCGAATTGCGCAACGTAATCGAACGCGCGGTCATCGTTTCCCGTGGCGGCGTGCTGGACTTCGATTTGCCAATAAAACGTTCCCTGCCTGTTTCGGCGCCGGATGCGGCCCACGCGAAAAGCGGCGCCGAAACGGAGATATTTACCGATGTCGAGATGCGTCAACGCGAACGAGACAACCTCCTCGCGGCCCTGAAAAAGACTAGTTGGAAAATCAAAGGCGCCAGTGGCGCAGCGGAATTGTTGGGCATCCAACCAGCAACCTTGAAGGCGCGAATGAAGAAGATGGGCCTAAAGCGGCCTGCCTAAGCATGTGCTTCAGCACGCTTGACGAAGACGAAAATGCCGCAAATCAATTTCGCGCTATCGCGCGGCCTCGCAGTTAGCGGCTGGACTTTTGTGCGTCTTACCAGGGGTGGTCGCGCTCCCGTAGTCGCGCTCGCCTCCTGGCTACTATCGACCGCCCTTCCGAGGCTTTCAACTGGCGGCTTCGCCGAGATTTGGACCCAAAAATGTTGCTGTTTTTAGGGGTTGTTGCTACCTTGTTGCTGGTTTTGTTGCTACTTTAGTCGTTGATATTCAACGATGTAGCCGATGTTGCCAGTTTTCCAGGATATATATCAAATGTCACCGTAGGAGACGACGTCAGGGGACTTTGACTCAATTCGGCATCTTGTCGGTTTAACGTGGTTCCAGTTTAGTCAGAGTCTCGTTACCTCGACTCCTACGTTAGATTGCTGGGACGTTTCTACGCATTAACGATCTTTTGAGGATGACGATGAGGATGAGAATGATTCCCCCTTGGCTGGCACCGCGTTCCACCAACCCCCGCCCAATGCCTGAAACAACGCCGCCGTATCCGAATAACGATTGGCCTGGGCCTGGATGAGAGCGATGGTGGCTTGTTGATAGGTCTGTTGGGCGTTGAGCACATCCAAATAGCCTGCGCTGCCGATTTCCAATTGGCGGCGGGTCAGGTCGAGCGACACTTTGGCGGCGTTGGCGGCGTTGGCGGCGGATTGCAGAGTGTCGGCGTCGTGCTGGAGGGCGTTTAAGGTGTCGGCGACGTTTTGGAAGGCGGCGATGACGGTGCTGCGATATTGCGCGGTGGCCTGCAGGTACGCGTCGCGCGCGGCGCGTTCCTGGTGAAGCAAGGCGCCTCCCTGGAAAATCGGTTGTGTGACGCCTGCACCAATATCCCACATACCCTGGCCGCCGGCAAAGATTGTCCCCGCCGTCAATGCCATCGAGCCGGCATCGGCGTTTAAGGTAATGTTGGGAATGCGATGCGCCACGGCCACGCCAATGAGCGCGGAGGCGCTGTGAAGATTTTCTTCCGCCTGCCGGATGTCCGGGCGTTGCTCGACCAGTTGGGACGGCAGGCTCACCGGCAGGTCGCGCGGCAATTGCAGGGCGGCCAGTTCAAATGTTTCCGGCAAAGCATCGCCGGGAAAACCACCGGCAAGCGCGGCCAATTGATCGCGATTCTGCGCCAATTGATTCATCAGCGGCGGCAGCGCGGCCTCGGATTGCGCCAATTGCGATTCCTGCAATGCGATGGCCGCGCGAGTGACGGCGCCTTTGGCGAACTGGGCGCGCGTGACTTGCAGGATGTTTTCGTTGATGGCGATGAGCCGGCGCGTGGCGTCAATCTGCGCGCGCAACGACGCTTCCTGGATCGCGGCGACTACAATGTTCGCGCTCAACGTCACGTCTACCGCGGCGAGCGCGAAGCGCGCGCCGCTTTCCTGCGCTTTCAACGACTCGACCGTGCGGCGGTTCAGCCCAAAGACGTCGGGCGAATAGGTCACGCTGACTTCCGGCGTGAACAGGCTGAATTCGAATTGGGTCGCATTGGGAACGGGCGCGATTTGGTGGGAAGTCCTTTGGCGGCTCACCGACATGCTGCCATTAACGCTCGGGTAATAGGCGCCGTTTTGGGCCAGGACATTTTCGCGAGCCTGCGCCAGGGCCGCCTGCGCCGCCGCGAGGTCGGGACTGTTGGTGAGCGCGCGCTGGATTAAATCATTGAGCGGTTGGGAATGGAACAACGTCCACCATTGGCCCGTGATGTCCAGGCCTTCGACGAAGCGCTGGGCTTCGCCGCCGGTTACGTTTGCGGTTTTGGTAGTTTCTGCCGGCAATGGTGCCGGTGTGTATCGAGTTTCGTTTGGCGGCGCGGGCTTTTTGAAGTTTGGGCCGACGGTGCAGCCGGCGAGCAATGCGAAAGCGCATGCAATACAAAATAAAGCGCTACGTTGAAGCGTTGAAGCGTTGAAGCGTTTGATAAAATTAGGCTGTCCTGAAAGGCCGCAGTCCTTACCTCGGTTCCTGGCGTCCCGACGAGGCAAATTTAGAACGTCGAGATTTTCAATGAACCTGGAATGCAGGCGGGGGGGAAGATTGAGCGGAACATCCAAAATCCAAGATTTAGGCTCTAAAGAAAATCCAAGGCCTAAACATCCAATTTTTGGCGCCTGGTGGTTGAACATTCTCTGGTGCTTGGATTCTGGAATTTGGAGTTTCATTTCGCCTCCTCTTCTTTGGCTTTTTCTTTTCCATTGCTCAGGCAAATCACGTTGAGCGCGGGTACCACGAGCAGGAGCATGATGGAACCGAATAACATTCCTCCGACCACTACCGTGGCCAACGGGCGCTGGACTTCGCTGCCGATGCCCCGAGAGATGGCTGCCGGGAAGAGGCCGATGGCCGCCGAGAGGCTCATCATCAGGAGCGGACGCATGAGCGACGACGCGGCGGAAAACATGGCATCGGCGGGTGAGTGGATGTGATGCCGCGCCTGTTTGTAGTGTGTGATCAGCAAAATTCCAATCATGACCGAGACGCCAAACAGTGAGATGAACCCGATCGCGGCGGAAATGCTGAAGTTGATTCCGGTGATGTAGAGCGCAAGCGCGCCGCCGGCGACGGTAAAGGGAATGCCGGCCAGCGACAGGAGGCATTCGCGGATGGAATTGAACAAACTGTAGAGCAGGCCCAAAATCAGCACAAGGCTGACAGGCACAATGATTTCCAAACGTTTTTTGGCGTTCTGCAGTTCGCCAAATTCGCCGGACCAGACGAGGTGATAGCCGGGAGGGAGTTTTACGTTTTTGGCGATGCGCGCCTGCGCTTCTCCCACTGTTCCGCCGAGGTCGCGGCCGCGCACGCTAAATTTGACGGGAATAAAGCGCTCACCGTGTTCGTGATAAATCCACGATGCGCCGGTATCGAGCGTGATTTCGGCCAATTCGCTCAACGGTATGTAGGCGTTCCCGCCGCCGCTGGTTTGATAGGCTACCCGGATGTTCCGAATTTTTTCGACGGTGTCGCGAAATGCAGAAGGATACCGGACAACAACGGCGAACTGGCGGTCGCCTTCGAATATGGTTGTGGCGGTCGTCCCGCCCAATGCCGCCTGAATAACATTATTGATATCGCCCGTATTGAGGCCGAAGCGGGAGGCTTTGCCGCGGTCGATGGTGATGTTCAGGTTTGGCTGGCCCAGGACGGGGAAAATGCCCAGGTCGGTGATGCCGCGCACATAGGACATTTGATTACGCACGTCGTTGGCCAGGCCTGTCAGCGTCTGGAGATTCGGGCCGACGATTTTGACCGAGTTTGCGCCTTTGACGCCGGAGATGCCCTCTTCGACGTTGTCCTGGATATATTGCGAGAAATTAAAATTGACCCCGGGCAACTCATTTTCAAATTCGGCCAGCGCTTCATTAATGAGCTTGTCCTTAGTCATTCCTTTCGGCCACTGGTCGTAAGGTTTGAGCGGCACGAATAATTCGACGTTGGAAAACGGCGAGGCATCGCTGCCGTCGTCGGGCCGGCCATGCTGCGAAACGACGGTGACGACCTCCGGATATTTCGTCAAAATCATCCGCATCTTTCGGGTTGCGGCCTGGCCATCTTCGAGTGAGGTGGTCATGGGCAGCTCGGCGCGGATCCAAAGGTTGCCCTCGTCCAGCGCCGGCAAAAATTCGCTGCCGAGCCGGGAAGCAAAAAACGCGGCCACGCCGAGAAACGCAATCCCGATGGCCGCGACCACGACCCGATGCGCCATGGCAAATCGCAACGCCGGATTGTAGAGACGATGCAGCGAGCGAACGATGATGGTTTCGGTTTCCTTCAAATTTTGCGGCAGGAGGAATGACGCGAGCACCGGCGTAACGGTGAACGTGGCAATCAAGGCCCCGGCCAGCGCATAGGCGTACGTGCGGGCCATGGGGCCAAAAATCGCGCCTTCAACGCCCTGCATCGTGAATAACGGCACAAATGCGGCCACGATGATGAGAATCGAAAACAGCACGGCTTTATTGATCTGCATTGCGCTGACCAAAATCAGCCGTAATCGGTGCGTCCATCCGCGCGCCGGCAGCGCGTGATCGGCGGCGCGCGTGGGATCGGTTCCCCAAAATCCAGCCGCCAGCCTTTGCAGCAGGCTATGCTGTTCTTCCGTCGATTTTTGGAAATTTGCGAAGATGTTTTCCACCAGGATGACCGCTGAATCCACGATGATGCCAAAATCCACCGCGCCCAGCGACAGCAGGTTGGCGCTCTCGCCGCGAATGACCAGGAGAATAATCGCAAACAACAGCGCGAACGGAATGTTCAGCCCCACGATGATTGCGCTGCGAAGGTTTCCGAGAAAAATCCATTGAATCAAAAAGATCAGCAGGCAGCCGAAAATCAAATTGTGCAGGACGGTGTGCGTGGTAACACCCACCAGCGAGCCGCGATCATAATACGCGACAACTTTGACGCCGGCCGGCAAACTGCCATCGTGATTCATGCGCTCAATCTCGGCTTTGATATCGGGCAACACCTTGTCGGTCTGGTAGGTGCGGCCCATGACGACGATGCCAAATACGATGTCGTCGTCGTTATCACGGCCGGCGATTCCGAGCCTGGGCCGATAGCCCACCGAGACTTTTGCCACATCCTTCACCAACACTGGCGCACCTTTGCTCTGTGTCAGAACGATGTTCTCGATGTCTCCAACCTTGTAACCCTGCGTCAAATCGTCGCTGCCGCCGTCGTCGATCTGGCCGATGCCACGGATGTTGATCGATTGCTGGCCGATGGTAATTTCCCGTCCGCCGACGTTGATGTTGGCATTGCCCAGGGCGGTGATGATTAGCGGCACGGTGAGGTTAAAGGCCTCGAGTTTGCGCGGGTCCACTTCCACGTCAAATTCCTTGGTCGGCCCGCCCCAACTGTTGACTTGCACGACGCCGTGCACCTGCAACAACCGCCGCTGGACGATCCAATCCTGGACCGTGCGCAGATTGGTAATGCCAAAACGCCGCGGGCCGGTGACCTGATAGCGGAGGATTTCGCCGGTGCCGCTGTTTTGCTGGATGTTGGGGACCACGCCACCCGGCAGCGTCACGTTTTGTTGCAGACCGATGGCCGTTTGGGAAAAGGCAAAGTCATAATCAATCCCGTATTTGAAAACGACGCGCACGAACGTCAGGCCGTAGAAGGAAGTTGAGCGAATGACGTCAATACCCGGAACAGTATAGAGCCCGTTTTCAATCGGGATGGTATAGTAACGTTCCATTTCACCCGCGGACAGGCCCGGGGCCTGCGCCGTGATTTCCAGAATGACGGGCGTGGGATTGGGATACGCCTCGATGTCCAGCCTTTCGATGGCCACGTAACCCGCGCCCGCGAACAAAATCAACCCGAACACCACGATGGCGCGGCGGCTCAGGCAAAAGGCGATGATGGAGTTGAGCATTGGGGACGCTGAAACGTTGAAGCGTTAAAAGGTTGAAACGTATTTAATCGTCCACAGGGGCCTGAAGCATATTATCGAGGAAGATTGCGCCGTCGGTGACGACGAGTTCGCCAGGGCTCAAGCCGTCAAGGATTTCGACCATACCGTGTTCTCGTAATCCGATTTTGACGATTTTTTGGATGAAGTGAGTTCGGTCGGTTGTCACCCACGCTGTCATTGTGCCGTCGCCTTCCCGGACGATTCCGTTGGCCGGGACCGCCAGGGACCGGACCGGTTTTTGAACGGTCACAGTATAGTTGGCCAGCATTCCAGCCTTCAGAACGTTGCCTTTGTCTGAAAGCCGGCAGCGAACCGAAAAACGGTGCGTGTTGGCGTCCGCATCAGGATAGATTTTTGTGACTGTTCCCTCGAACACCCGGTCGGGAAAAGCCACAACGGTTGCCTTGACGGGTTGGCCGGGAGCGTACGATGGGATGTCGCTTTCGGGCACGTTTGCCAGCAGCCATTTGATGGAAACATCGGCCACAGCACACTGGGCAGGAGACGTGTTCGGCTCAACGGGAAGGCCAGCCGATGCATTCACCGCTGAAACCTGGCCGGTAATCGGGCTGCAAACCGTCACGTTGGTTGTACCGACCTGTACGATGTACAGCGCCTGCCCTTTTTGGACCGGGTCGCCCAGTTCAACCAACATTTGGGAAATCGTCCCCGCAACGGGTGAAAAAACAGAAATCGAAAGGGCGCTATCGGAATAAAGGTTGTTCTGGAAATCGATTCCGCCGATGCCGGTTATTTCGACAGGGAAAGCGTAAGCGGCCACCGTTCCGATTTTGATGGCGCTGAGCTGGTCTTTCGTTAGTTCAACTATGGGCGGACCGGAGTTAGTAGACGGCGCCGCCGATAGCGGCGGCGCTGGATCGTCCTCGCGGCCACAGCCCGTTGCCACGAGGACTGCGGCGAAGAGCGGCAAAAGCTTTCGAAACACACTTTTCATTTTGTCAGTGTGGTGCAAGTTCCGCGCGGCTGTCTGTCAGGTACGGTCTAAATTATTGTAGGGTAAAGTCTGACAGCGGCTTGCGCCGCGGCCAGCGGAGGATGGGACGGAAGCGACTAATGGAACGGATGGGAGTTCGGGCGCTTGAGGATGAGGATGACGAGGACGATGAGTATGATTCACCTTTGCCCTTCGCCGTCAATTCAATCTTGGAATTACTTTGATTTATTCCATACTGTTCTTGTGGATTCTGTCACAAAACTGACAAATGAGCTGATCGCCTCGTATGCGCGCGTGGGCGGGATTAATCATTTGGATGGAAAGAACCTGCCGTCCAAACGTGCGATTGCGGCCATTACGCAGGATTTGTTGAGATTATTATTTCCGGGGTTTTTTGACGAAAAGCTGATCCATTCCTCAGAAATCAAAGTGGAGACGGCGGCGCTATTGGACTCGATTTTTGGAAAGCTGGAGGATGAAATTCGCAAAAGCCTGGAATACAGTCCGCCGCCGGAATTACCCAAACGCGAAATGTCAAAGGCGGCACATTCGCTCACGCTGGAATTCCTGGGCACACTGCCGAGAGTTCGAGAAGTTTTGCACACGGACATGGAAGCGGCATTCAACGGCGATCCTGCCGCCGCCAGCCTTGACGAGATTATCGTTTCCTATCCGTTCGTTGAAGCGATTGCCGTTCAACGGATGGCACACGAATTATACTTGAAGAACATCGCGCTGATCCCCCGCATTATGTCTGAGTGGGCGCATACGCGTTCGGGCGTGGAAATCCATCCGGGCGCGCAAATCGGGACGCACTTTTTTGTGGACCATTGCACAGGCACGGTCGTGGGCGAGACGGCCATCATTGGCGACCATGTCAAGATGTATCACGGCGTGACGCTGGGCGCGAAGTCCACGAGCGGCGGACAGGCGCTACGTGGCACGAAGCGGCACCCAACCATCGAAGACAACGTAACGATCTATCCGGGCGCAACCATCCTGGGCGGTGAAACGGTCATCGGCGCCGGGAGCACGATTGGCGGCAACGTGTTTATCATGGAAAGTGTCGCGCCCAATTCGCTGGTCATCTACGACGGCCTGGATATGCGCGTTCTCAGCAAGAAGGACAAGAAAACGTCGGTGGATTTTCAGATCTGACCGGTTTGCACCGGGGCCATTGTCGCGCGAAGGCCAATTCTCAATCCCGCCATGAGAGTTCGCTACGAATCCAATTGGATCGCGGCGCAAGTCCAGGACAGCAACAACCCGTGTTTCCTCCTTCGCCTCACGATAATAAATGCCGAACGGAAATCTGTCGGCAAGCATTCGATAAAGTCCAAAATGTCTGGAATGAATGCCGTGATACAAAACAAATTACAAACCATTGAACGCTGAACATCGAACGCACCGGTCAGCCTAAAGACTGGACACCAAACTTACTCTGGCGGCGGTTTGCGGACTCCGGGATGGGCTTTTTCAAACTGATAGATGTGGAGATTCTGTTTTGCGACGGAGTTGTTTGGGTCCACTTGGAGCGCGTGATCGTAGAGGGCTTCAGTATTCTGCCAATATGACAATTGCTGGCGCGAAAGAAGGGCGCAAAGGGCGAGGATGGCGGCCGCGACGGTCCCCAGTATCAGATGTTTCAATGTCGATGGGAGGAATCTGCCGGCCAGGTCTGCAGGCGCCCAGGTGACCAACAGATAAAAACCAATGCCGGGAATATATGTATAACGGTCCGCAATGGACAAGCGGCTCAGTGAAACGATGCCGCAGACCGGAAGCAGGGCAATGACAAACCACAGCCATCCGACCAACAGCGCAGGATGCTGGAGGCGCGCGCAATAAACGAGCGCGCTAATGAGCAGCAAAATCACCATGGCGGGAGCCCATTGTTGGGCGGGAATGGTGTCGGGTTGCAAATAGAGAAACGAAAGGTTGTGCGGCCAGAGCAGTTTCTCCAGGTAGCCGGTGTAATTGACGGCAATGCTTTCGATGCGCGTGGCGATTCCGATGTTTTGGCCGGGCAAACCGGGTTGCTGCGCGACCAGTGTGATCCCGCAAAAAATGGCCGCGAGCAAAAAGAACGGCCATTTTTCCAGAACACGGCCATGCAGGACCGGTCTTTCGAAAGGTTCAAGCCTTGACCGAAAACGTTGAAGCGGCCAATAGTCCAGCAAGAGCATGATGATCGGCAGCGTTACGAGCATGGGTTTGGACATCAGGCTGCACGTAAAAAAAATGACGGCGCCGCGATACGATAACGACAGGCGTGGATGTCCGCTGCCGCGCGCATACTTCACGTAGCACAAAAGCGACAACAGTCCGAAGAACGCGCTTAATACGTCTTTTCGTTCAGAAATCCATGCGACGGATTCCACGCGCAATGGATGCAGGGCAAACAGACCAGCCACAAACACATTGCGCCAGAAAACGTCGGTCTGGCGCGGCAACGTTTCTGTTCCATCACGCATCAGGACCTGCAATAACAGGAATAGCAAAATGACATTGGCGCAGTGGAACGCGACGTTGACCATGTGAGGGCCGCCGGCGTTCAACCCGAAGAGCTGGCAATCCGTCATGTGCGAAAGCCACGTGAGCGGATGCCAATTGTCCGCCTGCCGGTCCACGAACGCCCATTCAATTCCGTGCCACGTCAATCCCGAGAGCACCGTTGTATTATCATAGACGTAGTTGTTGTCGTCGTACGCGACGAATTTGTAATGGCGAGCCGGCCAATAGACGACGAGCGTGGCGCCGGCCAGAAGCACGCAGGCCAGCAGCGTCCGCCATCGGCTCAATTGGAACGCGATCACGGGGAGATTTTGAAACGGAATGGCTGGATGCCAAGATTATTCCATCATAGTCCACAGTCCACAGTCTTGAGTCCACGGTCTACGAACAACAAAAAGCGCGGCACGTTTTTAACATGCCGCGCTTTTGGATGAAATTAATATTCTAAGCGCGCTTGCGCAGCCGCCGTGCGAGCGGCAGAAGACCCAAGCCCAGCAGCGCGAGCGTGGTGGGTTCCGGAGCCGGCGCAAGTTGGAAATAGCCCCCCAGATTGTCGCCCGGACTTCCGACGGGAGTGGCCAGGTCAAAATAATCGTTGCCCGGCGCCGAAGCCGCATATTGCCCGTTTACGGCATATTCGAATGCAGGTTTCTGAGTGACCGGATCGAGGGTGTAAACAAACGTCATGTCGATCGTTGTGCCGTTTACATAGTTTGGCACACTTCCACCGACTCCAGGATAACCGCCAGCAGCGGGGGAAAATGGATAATATGAAGGGCCGCCGAATTGGACGACTGTTCCTGCATTACCACCCTGCCCAATTGCGACAACCTGGTCATCGCCACCCCACGTGCCGTACGGATTACTAAACAGAAAGCCGCCTTCCAAATCTCTGCCGGCAAGTCCGCCGCTCAAGGTCAGGCCGAAGGACGCAGTGAAATAGTCGCCCGCCTGGAAATTGTACGCGCTGGCTCCTCCATTGTTGGAAAAATACCAGACATCCCTCTCAAGGCCGGTGCCTCCGCTATTAATCACGCCCGACTCACCAAACGTGATGGAACCGGGATAGCTGTTGTTGAATGTGTTTACTGAAGTGGGGGCGTCGTTGAAGGCATGAATCTTTAGATTCGCTCCATTCATCGGGCCAAGCGTACTGCCGGCCAGGGGTGTGATGCTAATATTCGAGAAGACCGCTTGTCCGGAATTCGCTTGTCCATAGGCGCCGCTGGCTGCCGCCAGACTAATTCCTGCAACTGCCAAGGTAACACTGATTGGGTGATTTTTCATAGATTGTACTCCTAATGTTGACTTCTCTCTTGGGTCATCGGTTCTTTTTTACCAATTCGAGTATAAATTGTCAATATAAAACTTTGACTTTTTTGCGAAAATAAAAACCCGGCATTTCCGCGCCCCAGGATCGGAACAAGTGTCTGCCTATCAGTCATATAAGAATGGGCGAATCCGCCGGTCAGGGAATGCTGTTTTGCCCGACCGCGTGGCCGGCCAGCCAGTATACGTCTCCAACCCCAGGGTCGGTGGTCTGGTATTGGTGATTGTTGATTGGGGCGCCCTGCACGGGTTGGTTAATCCAGGCTGAAAACCATTTGTGAATCTCGGAATGCCCGTCGGCGAACGAAAAATCGCCCGCATTGGCATGCCGATTGGAAGGAACATCTTGCAGGAAACCGGGATTATCCGGTTGCGTGAAGAAAACGCCGTCGTTGATACTATCCTGCCGCTCGTCCAGAACTACAAACGTCAGGCTGGGCGCCCTCATGAAAGATAGCTTTGGGTAGGTCGAATATTTGCTGCCGTGCTGGCCGGGATTGGTTACCGGATTCGGGTCCGAGCCCTCAGACCGCGATGGATTGCCGACATAATTGTTCATCGAGAAGCTCCGCACCCGCGGCATTACGCTCCCGTAAATATTGGCCATGGACATGTCCGCCGGGCACTTAAACACGGTGGGATTATGCAAATCAGTTCCCAGGTAGGCCCCGAAGGGATACGCTGTGTGATTAATCAGCATATCGATATTGGTATTGTCTTTGTTGCCGGGGAGCAAACTGAGCACGCCAGCGACCCAACATGGGGTGTTTGCCGTTTCACCCGCCAGTACTCCCGAAGTGGTGCCGTCCACGTTAGGCGGCACATAATCCGTATTATCGGCGGCATATACGATGACGCCCATCGACAATTGCCTGGTGTTATTCATGCAATAGGTGCCTTGCGCCCGAACTTTCGCCTGGTTGAGGACGGGCAGAAGTATGGCGGCCAAAATGGCAATAATTGCGATAACCACCAGCAATTCAATTAACGTGAATGCCGACCGGGCGCGTCCGGGGCTTGAAGCCCTCGACCGGAACACGTTGCCGCGCGTTCTCGCCAACCAGCAGGCCGGTCCAGCCGGACTCATAGAAAACCTCCATTTGTTTTTTCCATCGCATACATTGCCAGGATGCCCCGGAGTCCATGCGTGATACTGCACATCAACTTCGCACCATCAGGCAGCTTCGCAAGCCTCAATATTCCAGGACAGGCGGGCACGGACCATCCCCATTCCCCAAACATTTCTGAGGACGATCTGTCCCAACGCCGGCCTAATTGCTGGTAGCGGTTCATGGAGAAGTCACCGTGTAAAACCGCACGCTGCCGCCAGGGGCGGAATCGGTTACGGATTGCACCGGTCCTTTGCCAAGCACAGACTGGAGCAATGTCCAACTGCCGGCCGTCAGATTCGTCCGGTAAAAGAGCCGATAAATTGAGCCGGTTTGCGCCGCAAAAGAGATGTTGACGTTAGCGCCTGACCGCGCTGCCGACAAATGGACATGCGACGCAGGCACCAGCATGAAATAGTTTGGATAACAAAGGCCGGTGGGAGTGAGGACCTTGAATGTGTTGGTCGGCCCTGTAATATTCACTGTGACCGGCGCCACGCCGCCGGCATCGGTCAAAGGCACCCAGAAAAACGTGTTTTCACCCACCCCGACGGAACTGAATTGGCCGAGCGGTTGCACGGCCTGATTGGTTGTTCCCCAACCACTGGTGACCCGGCCGAAGTCCATAGTATATGCGCCTGCCCCGGAGGTCCGCGCGAAAACGTTATATGCGCCCGGGGGATAATCGCGCGTATAATTGACCCAGTCTCCGCCACCGTACCAATTGAAATTGTAATCGAAGGCGAATTGATCGGCCGCAAAGGGGCCGCTAAAACTGCTCGTGTCAAGCGTGATTCCCTGGGGAATCCCATCCTGCCGATAGGTATAGTCGGAACCATCCGTTGGCTCGCCTCCGTTAATTGTATGATGATAGTCCACGTTGGTGACCGAGCTATAAGACTGATAACAGTCGGGAGAATAACTCGCCGAGGGCACATATTGTCCGGCGCTGAAGTCGTAATCCTCGGCCTGAAAAACGTAATTGTTTGGGTAGAACGTGTCGAACCCATTGGACACGGTGATGCCGTGACCGAGCGAATTAGTGGCGGTAATCACGACTGTGTGCGTCTGGTTAGTACCCAGGTAGGGAAAAACCACATGGTTGCTCGAGGATGAGCCGGTAAGGACCAGGTCCGAAGAGACATTAATACCGTCCAGAAACACCTGGATACCATTGGCAGGGAAAGTCGCGCCCAGGGTGGTCACCGTGAAACTGAGAGTATTGGTGTCTTCAAAAGCGTGCAGGCCGTCGGGATAAAGGCCGCTTAGGACGGGCAAATCCGTTTGGCCGGGAACGAGCATAAAGAACGTCGGCAGCGCATTGGCGGTGCCATTGACGCCGGCGAAAAGTTGCAGAGTCTCCTTGCCGTTGAGGACTACGACCGCTCGATTTACACCGTCTGTGCTCATTAAATAAAAATTTTCAAAAGTGCTCCAACTGGGCGTCGTAGACACCACGAAATAGCCCAACACATTGGTACTGGTGGGCGTGACCAGGGACAGAATGTCTCCCCCTTCGGCCCCGCCATTGGCAAACCGGCCGATAATCCAGTTGGTACTCGCCGGCCAGTCGCGCGTATAGTTCACCCACTCGTTGTTGTTAAACGGATTGATGCAATAATCAACCCGGTCTGCGGCGGTAAGATTCGGCCGCGAGAAATCGCCCGATGGCTGGGTGCCAATGCCGTCGTTGGTTCCTCGATAGAATTGAGCCGGAGGCGCGCCAGTACTAAACTCGTCCACGTTGTTGGAGCCCACTTGCCCGAAGTAACAGTCGGAATTGCCCGGCGCGTTGCACAGGTCGGGATTGTCAATGTACATGCCGCTGCTAAAATCAAAATCCTCGGCCTCCCAGATATAGGAGGGCGCGGGCACTCCCAACCAGGTAGTTTGGAAACTCGTATTGAGGCTGGACTGAAGACCGGAACTATCGACGACGGTGATCGCCACGTTATAAGTAGCGTTCGACTGAAGGCCGCTATAGCTTACGTTCTTGCTGGAAGCCGAGCCGGTAATGACCAGGCCGGACGAGACATTGCTGCCATTTAACATCACTTGAATGCCGCTGTTATTGATGGTGATGCCGCTGGGCGAAGTAACGTCAAAAGTGAGGTTGGAACTCGGCGGCACGAAGATCTCGTTTTGAGGATTAAGATTATTGATTGTCGGCGGAACCGGACCGCTGACTTGCTCCAGGGCGGCATCGTCGAAGTAGACAGACCCGCCATCGTTCAGATAAAACAGATCGCAAAGCCGAAAACGAACCAACGCAGTCCTCGCCGGAGCCACTAACTGGCTGACAGCGCCCGTGACGGCATACGTGTTGAAATTGGTGTCACCGGTGGACACCGGTTGGGTGATATCGCACGCGTTGCTGACCACGAAAGGAAACCAGGTGGTCACCCCAATGTTGATGGTATAAACACCCGATTTGTAGAGTGATAGAAGGTTACTGTTTGAGTCAAGAAACTCGACTTGAATCCAACTTTCATCGTTCGTAGACACCAATTCATCGCCGGAAGACGAGGTAATATACGCATCGGCCTGGTAGACTGAGCCGGGAGCGCTGCCAAAGGTCTGGTACAGGCCGGCGACATCGTTGTTGACAGCGCCAGAAAGATTAATATTCCACTGCTTCCACCAATAACCGGTGGAACTTCCGTCGGCGTCCACCTTTTCCACACTTTGATCATTTGCGCTTGCCGGATTGATGATCCAATAGTTTGGCGGTCCCCCGAGCGGTGGAGTGAAATAGGTCCAGCCTGTTGGAATGGCGTGTCCGCTGTTTGCGTTGTCAAAGCTCGGATTGGCCAGAAGCGAATTTGTAATCGTTTGGGCCCTGGCAGGCAGTGCAGTGATTACCAACGCTACGAGTAGAGCCAGCAGCGGGTGGTGGAAGATCGCATGCTTTGTTGGTTCAGTTGGGTGCCGCAGTACCCGAAGGCGGGTTACTGAAGAGTTCTTTTCACTTTTCATAGGCGTCTCCGTCGTACTCTTTCTCTGGAGAAAATCCCTGGCACATGGCACACGTCCAGAATGGGAGTATTGCAAGTCACTATGGCGGGCAAAGCTATGACTGTCAACCGGTTTTTTGCCATTTGTTATAGTCCAATGGGATTATACCTTGACCCCCGTCTTTCGGCTGATATACTAATAGCCACCGCCGGTTCCTATTGCGACTGCAAATGAATATCCAACGAAATCTGGCCCTGGCAACACTCCTCTTGGCAGTGGCATTTAAGGCCACCGCGCAACCGGCAGCCCCAACCAATTTGGTGATTTTCTCGGGAGATAAAAGCGTAATCCTGCATTGGGACCCCGACTCGTCACCAAATGTGTCGGGTTACAATGTGTCTCGCTCGACCAGCAGCGCAGGCCCTTTCACGCAGCAGAACAAAAGTTTGCTAACACCATTGGGCTATTGCGATCTAATCGTCAACGATGGAACGACATACTACTACCAGGTCACTGCGGTGAACGCGTCCTCCCAGACCAGTACGCCCTCGGCGACGGTGTTCTCCACGCCCAGTGCATTTGCGAGCGACAACGCCTTTATGGATTACCTTGAAGAAGCCAATTTCGATTATTATTGGTACACGGCCAATCCAACGAATGGCATGGTTCCGGATCGCAGCGCGGGTGGCGCGCCGGGGGGCTCAGCGGCCAGCATTTTCGCGGTCGGACTCGGACTCACCGCCATTGGGATTGCCGTTGACCATGGCTGGATTACCCGTGCGCAGGGCGCCGCGCGGGTGCAGACGACGTTAAACACCTTTTGGAACGGCCCGCAAGGCGCCAACGCCACCGGCGTGATCGGTTACCAGGGCTGGTTCTACCATTTCCTGGACATGAACGCGGCGACGCGCTCGGGCAGTTCCGAGTTGTCTTCTATTGACACGACTTTTCTGCTGGCGGGCATCCTGTACGCCAAACAGTATTTCAACGGCAACAATGCCACGGAAACGAATATTCAAGCGCTCGCCACCGCCATCTTTAACCGCGTGAATTGGATTTGGTTTGCGCCCGACATCCCCGGCACCAACGCGGTGCGAATGGGCTGGCTGCCCGAGAGTGGTTTCAGCACTTTTAGTGAATGGAAGGGCTACAATGAAGGGATGCTGCTCTATCTGCTCGGCATGGGCGCCTCGAGCAATACTCTGCCGGCCGACTGCTGGAACTATTGGACGTCCGGATACAACTGGGGCACCGAGTACGGCCAGTCGTATGTCATCTTTCCTCCAATGTACGGTCACGAGTACTCCCAATGCTGGGTCGATTTCCGCCATGTCGGGGACGCCTACATGAACGCCGAAAACAGCACCTACTTCCTAAACTCGCGCCGGGCGGCTTTGGCCCAGCAGCAGTACTGTATCGCCAATCCGGGCGGGTTTCGCGGGTATAGCGCCCTGTTCTGGGGATTGACGGCGTCGGACGATCCATCAGGCTATGTAGTGCATGGCGCGCCGCCTGACGAAAGTGACGACGGCACGCTGGCTCCCACCGCTCCCGGCGGCGCCATGTCATTCGCTCCGGATATTGCGTTGCCAACATTGGAAGCCATTTACAATCAGGGTCGCTCCAAAGTCTGGACGGCGTTCGGTTTCATTGATGCATTTAATTTCCAGCAAAACTGGTATGATGTGGATGAACTGGGCATTGACCAGGGCCCCATCATCATCGCGACCGAGAACTACCGGAACCAGAATGTCTGGCGGTTGTTCATGCAAAATCCGGAAATCCAGCGCGGCCTGCAGCAGGCCGGTTTTGTGGCGCTGCCGTTTGAGCAATTGGCTATCCAGGCTCAACCGGCACAAAACACCATCACTTTGAGCTGGCCCGCCACCATCGGCCGTAGTTATCAGGTGGAATACTCGACCAACCTGCTCTATTGGTACACCTCACCGGCCGAAGTAACCGCGACAAATTCTGTCGCGAGCTGGACCGATACCCTGGGCGCGAGCCAAAAATTCTACCAGGTGTTTCAATACGGCACGCCATCACCGCCGGCGGCTCTTACGGCAAACTGACTCGTTCGCCGCCGGGGGCCGGTTTATTTTGTGACCGAACGATGGAAAATACACCAGCCGTAGCTTTTCAGTTTGAAATCGGGCAGGCTGGTATCAATGGGGAACGGCTGGTCACCGATGGTGATGGGTTCAAAACCATCCGCATTGGGCATGTTAATGGAGCCCTGGACCTGGCTGCTTGAGAAACTGATCACTATCAGAAATTCATCCTTGTCATCATGGCGCAAGAAGCTGATGACCTGATTCGCGGCCGTGTTGTCCAGCCATTCCACGGTTCCATCATAAAAGGCGGGATTGTGTTTGCGAAGTTTGATGAGGTCATGGTAGATGGAACGCAAAGGCGGACGTCCGCCAGGGTTCCAAAAAATCGGCAGTTTTTCAAACAGCGCCGGGTCCTCCGATTCGGTCGCGTCCCCCACTTCCATGCCGTTATAAAGCATTGGGATGCCGTCGAGGGTCATCATCAGCACCTGGGCCGCGAGCGCGCAGTTCATGCCATAACGCGCCACCGCCCTGGTTTCCTCGTGGTTATCGGTAAAGCGCAGGTGCAGCGCCCGGTCCGGAAACTGTTCAGCCGTGTGTTGCCATGATTTGCCGATGTAACTGGAAGGTTGCAGGCCATCCAGCACCATCCCTACCGCGTAATTCATGCTCCATGAGGAATCCACGTCGAAGGCATTCGTCAGCAATTCCGGTTTCGCCCCCGCGTCGGCGAGAATGATGACTTGCGAGTTGACCTTTTCCAGCTCGGTGCGCGCTTCTTCCCAGAAATCCAGCGGCACGTTCGGCGAAACATCGCAGCGAAACCCGTCTACATTGTATTCCGTCAGCCAGTATTTCATCATGTCGATCATATAATGACGCACATCGGGATTGGAATAGTTCAAAGCGGCCACATCCGTCCACGCGGGATCAGGCGGGATGATTTTGCCATTGGCATCCTTCTCATAGAATTCCGGATGTGCCATGAGAACGCTGTCCCATGAGGTCTGGCCTGCGACGATCTCCATCACCACTTTCATACCCCTTTGGTGTGCCTGGTCCACCAGGCGCCGAAAATCGTTGGTAGTGCCGTAGTCGGGATTAACGGCGTAAAAGTCGCGCACCGAGAACGGACTGCCAAGTGTGCCTTTTTTCATGATCTGCCCAACGGGATGGATCGGCATCAGCCAGATGATGTTCACGCCCAAATCGTTCAACTCGTCCAGCCGCGCCGTGACCGTGTTTAGATCGCCGGCAGTGGAAAAGTCCCGTGGAAAAATTTCGTACACCACCGAACTCCGCAGCCAGTCCGGCGATTGCCGCGTTTTTAGTATTGACGGATTGGCTCGCGCGGTCCCGTCGAATTGCACCGTCAGCCAGCCGAGGCAAAGCACGGCCAGCAGGCAAGGCGTTTCTCGAATGATATTTTTCATGGGTTTGGAGGGTTGAACCTATTTGGAAAACAAGTTGGTTGATTAAGTCAAAGCTTTAGCCGCAAAGCTCACGCAGTTGGAACAATGCAGCTATTTTTTAGATAAGCGGCGAACCGTCAATGACAATTTCGCAATCTGAGCCCGCATGTTTGTGCGGGAGCCGGGGCCTGAAAACTCAAAAAATATCCATTCAACGCAAATGGAACGGGCGCTTTTGCTGATAGAGCTTTATCTGTGATTGAAGGAGATTTGCCAGCCCGGTGTTGGACTGCGTCCCGGCGAACTGCAAGGCCCTTTGCGCGGTTTGAATTGCCTCGGGAAATCGTGCTGCCTCCGCATAAGCGGCGGCCAGGGTCGCAAGATAAGTCGGGTTTTCATCGCCCGTAAGCTGGTTGGCTCGCTCTGCCAACTTGACCGCCTTTTTGCCGTCGCGCAGCGACGCCTGAGGACACGTTGCAAGCGTCAGCGCCAGGTTATTCTGCGCGTCCGCGTCGTCAGGATTAATATCCAGCGCCTTTTGAAAATGGGTGATGGCTTCCTTCGTATCGCCTTTTTGGAATAGCGCATTCCCCAGGGTATCCTGGGCTTTTGAATAATCCGAATTGATTTCCAAAGTCCTTTTGAAATGTCTGATTGCTTCGTCAAATTGGCCTTCCTGGAGATAGGCTTTGCCAAGATTGTATTGAACATCTGGATTGTCAGGCGCGATTTCCAGCGCTCTTTGAAAATGAATCATTCCCTCGTTCAACTGGCCCTTGTCAAACAGAGCGCAACCGAGATTCACTTGCGCGGAATCGTTATCCGGATTTATTTCGAGTGATTTTTGGAAAAGCAGGATTGCGTCGTCCACCGCGCCCTTTTGAAATAGATCTTCACCCAAATTATTGTATGCCATCCAACAATCAGGATTCCTCGCGATGGTCGTATTCCAAAGCGTTTCAACGTCGTGATACATTCCGCATTGTTGCCAGGTCAACACGCCGAGAGACAACAGCAGGGTTAGGCAGACTGCTTTGGGAAATTGCGTGCCCGTCTTTAAATAATCAAGCGCGCCGAAAATAGCCGTCGGCGCCAGTGTCAAAGGGCCGATGCCGGCTAAATATTGGAAATGATCTGCCACGAACGAATAGCGAAACGGGTAGACGTTAAAAAAGCCCAGCGCTGGAAAGAGCGTCCCAACAAAGAACAGAAGCGCTGCCGCCGGCCCGCGCCATCGTCGCCAGATCAGCGTACCCAACAAGAGCAAGGCCGCCGCCGGAAACAGGTATTGCCACCATTCCCACTGGCTGACATCCCATCGCGGATACATAAAAATCAAATCCGTCGGCCAGAACAGTTTGCCCAGGTAAAACCAAAAGTCTCTTCCGGCAATTAGAAATCGTTCGATAATGGAAAAATGATACTCTGTGGCTTTCGCGCCTATGACGATCTTCTGTTCCATCCAGGCTGTCAGCAGCCCGGCTCCAAATCCCGCGATGAAAAATGGAACCAGCGGCAGCACGTCGCGACTCCAGGATATTTTCCCGCGTTTCCACCAGAAAACCACGAGCAACGCCCCCGGCAGCGAAGCAATGACGGTCTTCGACATCAATCCAAGAATGAACAGTCCCAGGGAAACGGAATAATTCGCCTTGTTTCGGGTTCGGTCAAATTCCAGATAGATGAGCGCCGCGCTCAGATAAAAAACGGCCGACAGGGTGTTCTTGAGTTCCGAAATCCATGCCACTGATTCCACCTCGATTGGATGCAGGGCAAACAGAGCGGCCACGAGCCATGCTCCCGGCACTTCCAGTCGCCGCAAGATTTTTAGCAGCAACAACACTGAAGAAATATGGAGCAGAACGTTGATTAAATGGTAGCCCAGCGGAGTATCGCCCCAGAGCAAGTGCTCAACCCAAAAACCACTGTAAACCAGCGGATAGTATTGCAAAGTGGCGCCCAAATGAATCCAAATTCGGACCAGTCCGGCGAGCGAACGAAGTCCCGGAGGCGTAACATAGGCGGCGTCATCCCAGATAAATCCAGCGCGCCACACGGGTTGGTAAGCAGCGAGCGTGGCTGCGATAAGAAACAAACCTAAAATCAGCTCACCTCGCCGTTCCAGCCGCGAAGAGGGTTCCACCTTTTTACCTTCCGTTTGCAATGACGCGTCTTGCATTGCGTTGTCTGTATAGATTTTCTGCCGTTCCATCATGCTTTGGGGTACGGCGCGGCAGCCTTCGCCCTCGCCTTCGGGCGGGCGAAGGCTGGTGCCAGCGGCAGGATTTGAACCTGCGACCAAAGGCTTATGAGTCCTCTGCTCTACCCCTGAGCTACGCTGGCAAAACAATAATGAAGTCGAGATTTCGCCTCCAGTTGTCTCAGGAATATTATGCCTTTTATGAGGCGTCGGGCAAGTGATTTTGGTGTCGGCGCCGCGCGCGAAGAGCGCGCCGCTGCAAGGATCGGCTTTCAACATGCGGGCATCAGTTTCCGCGGTCCGGCTTTTGGGGGAATGCTTGCTGCGACAACCTGTGAATGTGATGAAGTTGCTTCAACGGAGGTACCAGCGAAGAAGACGATAGCCGTAATTGAGACTGAAGTCATTGCTGAATCTTTATCGGATAAAAACGGCGACGAGGGAAACGAAAAATTGTTACAAGCGTGTGACTTACGGCGCCGGACACTGAGCTTCTGAACCTGGCTGGCAAAGGGAGCGCGGCTGTGTGCCGGGCTAACGGGCGCCAGCCGCAGCGGTCACTAAAGTTGGCGTGCTGCGGCTGGTCTTCGACACAGCCGCGCCCCGGAACAAGGGTTCACGGGCGGGCCTCCCTGCCCTCTTCATTTGCTAAAATCCTTTTTTGGATTAAGCTCTAGCATGAGCACAAGGAGGCTTGGTTTGATTATTGGTCCGGTCATGCTGTGCATGGTTTTTTTTGTCACGTTGACTGGCTGCGTGGGATACGCGGGACCTGATTACGATGACGATGACGGCGGTGTGTATATGGGTCCGCCTGTTGTGGGCATGGATTTTTTTGGCGGCGACTACGACCGGCCGTATGATGTGCATGCCTATAGCCATCGAGGATTCGAAAGCCGTTCGTTCGCTCACCATTGGGGCGGTCACGGCGGCGGCTTTCGCGGCGGCGGTCACGACGAACATCGGCGTTAAAACAACAGAAATCACACTATGAAATATTCACCGTTATTTGGCGGTTTTGTCTGCTGTTCAATGCTCACTGTGTTTGCCTGTGCTGGTCCTCTGGCGGCCTATGGACAGGCGCCGGCGGACGCGCCCGCGGCAGGCCAGCAAACCTTTGCCTCGCCCGATGATGCTATCGTCGCACTCCGAATGGCTATTGAATCCGACGACAACGCCGCCCTGGACAAAATTTTCGGGCCCGACATCCAATCACTTCGGACGGGCGATAAAGTGCAGGATGCAAAAAACCGGCGCCGATTTGCCACGGCGCTGGCGGAGAGTTGCCAATTGGACAAACAGGACCCGAGGGAAATCTTTGTCGAGGTCGGCACAAACAACTGGCCAATGCCCGTCCCGCTTGTGCAAACAAATGGCCAGTGGTTTTTTGACACGCCGGCGGGCAAGGAGGAAGCAATCGACCGCCATATTGGGAAAGACGAACTTGCCGCCATTGGCGTTTGCCGCGCCTACGTGACTGCGCAGCAGCAGTTCGCCGCTATGAACGGGGGTATCTATGCGGAAAAATTCAAAAGCTCGGAAGGTAAAAGAGACGGTCTCTATTGGGATTCCGGGGAAAATGCACCACCGTCCCGGATCGGACGTCTCGTCGCCGAAGCCGACATGGAGGGTTACAGCGGAGAAAAAGGACCCCAACCGTTCCACGGTTATTTCTTCAAAATTTTAACCCGGCAGGGTCCGGACGCGCCGGGTGGAAAAATGGATTACATGAGCAACGGCAGTTTGAAAGGCGGCTATGCGCTGGTAGCCTGGCCCCAAAACTGGGATCAATCAGGCATTATGACATTCATCGTCAATCAGGACGGCAAAGTTTATCAGGCAGATTTTGGCAAAAAAACGTCCCGAATCGCTTCCAGAATAAAAGAGTACAATCCCGACAGTCAATGGCAATTGGTGCAGGACGAAGGAATACGGGATGTGCAATTGGAGAAATGATCCTGGTTTTGTTTCTCTTGTCTGCGAAGCAGCAAACTGAAACCCCGGAGGGGTGACATATATGTAGCCCAGGTCAAGCGAGTCTGCGAGCGCCGCCCCGGGTAACGCCACCCGAAATTAAGCCGCTGACTGTCAAACCGCGCGAGATCGCAAGTGGCGCTGCCACCGCGAATCTGATCTGCGGCCGTACCTCCCCTCTCATCCGCTGTAGTCTGGGACGAGAACGATCAGGTAGCGAAGTCGTCAGTTCTCATTTTCCTCATCGCGACCGCACAACCAAAAATCGCAAATGCCGTCCATGCCGAAGCGGGAATATAAAGCCCGAACTCGCCCGATTCCTGGATGGACCACCCGAGCAGGCCAAGAAAAAGGGCAAATTTAACGGGGTCTTCAGATTTCCATGCAATTCCGCCAATGACCGCCAGCAAAACCGCCACCCATGCGCAGTAAAAGATACCTCCTGGCATGCCGGAATCGGAGAATTGTTCCAAATAATCGTTGTGGGCCAGGCGCGCCATTTCTGCATCGGGAGATTTTAAACGGGCGTAGGGCCGCTGAAACGTTCCAGGACCAGTGCCAAAACCCGGATGCGAAACGGTCGTTTGAACAGCCGCCCGCCAGTAATCCAACCGAGCCACGGCGCTCGTCGCGCCACGGGCGAAATAACTGTGAAATCGAACGGCAAAAACGCCAACTCCGAGAACGGCGACCAGCACCAGCGCAGTCATTTTATATTTAACCGGCCAGGACAGGCGAAACAGGCAAAGTCCGCCGATGACGATAGCGATTAACCAACCGAACTTTGACCCGGACCAAAAGAATGCCGCGGCAGCCAGCATCATACTCAAACCGACCGCCGCACCGCGGACGACGGGACGAAGCATTCGAGTGCGGTTGATGACCAGAACGAAAGCGACGGGAAATAAAAGCAGGACGATTTGCGCGAGGGCGTTGGGATAAACCATCGTGCCCATGACCCGGCCTTTCTCGAATTTGGCAAGAATCCCCGGATTGACAATATCCATCCCGTTAGTCGTAATAATGGTTTGATCCTGCTTCATCTCATAGACGGTTTGCGGCGGCAGATTTGTCCAGCCCATACGCTGCTCTTCAATGAGGAACTTTGTGTCCTGCGGAAATTCAATCCGCTGCCGAATCGCACAAACAAGGCAAATGGCGAAGGCCGCCAGGATGCCCGGCAGCAAAAGGCTGAACCGGCGCGGGCTATTGAATATCAACGCCCCCAATAAATAAGATGCCACGCAACCGCAGAATTGCCAAAGCGTCGTCACCGTCAAGTCCGGGTCCACTGTGCGCGTGGCCGAAATGAATTGCCAGCCAAGCCAAAGGAGCGGGAGAAGGAAAAGACACTTCCTGATTGCCGGCCGAACCGAAATTCCAGTCTGTCGTTTCAAGCCGTCTGCCGATGATTCCCCCTCTCCTTGGGGAGAGGGCCGGGAGGGAGAACGCGTCGCAGCCGGCATTTTGTCTCCACCCGTTGATAGGCTCGAAAGGCGCACTACGGTGACAATCGCCGCCAGTGGAAAAAAGATCCAATTTACCCAATGCGGCGGCCATGAGTCGCTGAAAAATTCCGAAAGCGACACTGGCGGGGAAATCTTCTGGTCGAGAATGACGGGGTCGCCAAACTTTAAAATACAGAAGCCAAGAAAAAAGCCGAATACCAGCGCGCAGATGTCGGCTGCGGCGATTGTTTTTCCGGACGTCATTGCCGCAGTCTGTCTGCAATCGTTTAAAAATGCAATTTCAGCAAGCCCACTTCCAGGGCGAGCGCTTCCTGAACGTTGGTATGCAGGAGACGCTGTGTTTCTTCGAGCGTTTGCAGGTTTTCGAGGGCTTGTCGCGGGGAAATTTTGCCGGCCAGGGCGCGCGTGCCGGCCAGTTGCGGGAAATTCAGGAGGTCCTTTCCGGCGGCGAGAGTGGCCAGCCAGACGTCGCGAAACCAGCGCTGGACCAGCAGCAGCAGGTCCGCGCGGCGGCGGCGATACTCGGCTTCAACGGCCGCGGCCAATTCTTCCTCCCATTTTTCGCGCAGATCCTTTTCGATCTCGTCGTATTTTTGAAGGGGCGACCGGGCGCCCAGCATTTCATCGATTTGGGCGCGGATTTCACCGAGTTTTTGGAGCAGCATATCGGCCAAATGATAACGGCCGAGCAGCGTTTTTTGTTCGATAGCAACCGAGCTGAATTTCTCCAGCCACTCCGTTTCGGCGCCCGTCAAATCTCGCCGGGCGCCACCTGAAAAATTTACGCGCAGACATCGTGAAAGGATGGTTTCAAGGATTCGCGACGGTTCGGTGGAGAGTAAAATCAGCACGGATTTTGCCGGCGGTTCTTCGAGCGTTTTCAGAAATGCGTTGGCAGCCTGAATATTCAACCGGTCGGCTCCGGCCAGTACAGCCACTTTGAATCGGGCTTCGGTGGGTTTGAGCTGAATCTCGCGCATGAGTTCGCGCACCTGATCAATGGTGACGACGCGCGAGCGCGACTCCGGCCGGGCCCAATGAATGTCGGCGTGAACGTCATTATTGATTTTCACACAACTTGGGCAGGCGTCGCAGCAATCCACCGCTTCCCCGTTTTGTTTGACGGGATTCTGGCAATTTAAGGTCTTTGCCAAAGTGCGCGCGAGCGATTCGAGTTCTTCAATCTGGTCCCCGGAAAACAAATAGGCATGGCCGAGCCGGCCGCGCGCCAGCGAGCGCTGCAAAAGATGAACGCCCTGTTGGCTGGAGAACTGTTTGAACGACACCCGAGAATTAAAAAAGGAAAAAGGAAAAAGGAAAAGGTAAAACTTCCTGCAAGATCACCGAACGGGGACCGTATTGGACCGTGAAGGCCACGGTAGTGGCTGTTTGAAAATAAAACACAGATGCGGGCGCAGTGCGCAACCGCTTGACGCGCGGCATTAAAAAGGCAAAATTAACTGAAGGAGCATTATGAAAATACAAAGAGTTGTCATCGTCGTGGTTTCATTATTCACCGCATCCCTCGCTCACGCGCAATACGATTGGTATGGACCACCGGGAATGGGACCGTATTTCCGTGCCGACATTGGTCCGACCATTTTCCAGGACAGCATGATCAAAGGCTTTTTTAGCCCGCCGGACTCATCCGCGGCTCCGCCCTATAACGGGGTTAACGGGCCGAGCGGCAGGGTGAAATACGATGTTGGCTTCGCCTTCGACGCCGCTTTTGGCTGGGATTTTAACCGGTACGTTGGCTTGGATTTCGATACAGGCTATATCTGGGGCCGCATGAACAGTGTGCAGAACTACCAGGATAGCGGTTCCACGATGGCCAACGTTCCATTAATGGCCAACCTTACGCTTTCCCTCCCAATTCCCCACACAAACATCGTTCCATACGTCGGAGGTGGCGTAGGCGGCGCAGTTTCGATACTCGACGCGCATAATCTCACCTATCAGCCCACAGGTGATTTCGTTGATGGTAGCGAATCGGACGCCGTATTTGCCTATCAGGCCTTTGCCGGCGTACGATTTATGCTCGGACCCAATGTGTCCCTGGGAGTAGGCTACCAATACTTTGCCACTGGCAACCCCACGTTTACTTACACGAGCTTCTTCCTGCCTAACCTGAACACAGAATTTCAAGGCGTCCGCACGCACACAATCATGTTTACGCTAAACGCAAAATTCTGATTTCTGAGCCTTTTTAGCAACCAGCCCTCAATCGCGCTTCTCATCAATGGATCGCGTTAGTCGTCTTATTCCAGGCATTGGTCGCGCCAACCTTTGTTGCATTCCACGCATTGGTAGCCCCAATCTTTGCGACATTCCAGGCGTTGGTTGCTGCGCCCTTTGTATCCTGCCAGGCCTTTGAAGCGCTTTCCTGCGCGCTTTGGGCGGCGCTATTGGTATCGGCAGCCGGATATTTATCTGCGCTATTGGATTGATTACACCCGGCAGCGCCAACCAGCAGCGCTGAAACCGCAAAAAGCAATTGCACCTTTTTCATAATTGCCTCGGTAGCCGTTAAAGTGCCATCTTCAAAAATCGCCCTCGAAACTCCAGTAAACGCTTGTCAATAAATGCAAATTCTTTCTTCATGCCGTTAAACTCAAAAGGCGGGAAACGGTCCTTGCGTTGCATTATGCAACGCAAAGGTGCGCGGACCGCCGAGTCCGCGACTTACCGATCTTGCGACTGAAACCACCCGGCCCAAACGTTCACCGGGCATTTTCCCCGGTTCCTCGCGGACAAAGCGGCCCGCGCTCCCTATAACCAATCTCGTCTTTGCACAGCTATATGTCGATTTCACTCATTTCCGCGAGGACTTTTTCTTCTCGTCCTCGTCCTCGATTTTGGAATGCAATTTGACGATTTGGTTGCGGCTTCGCCGCGCTGCGTTCTATCCGATCTCCTGGCAGGTTTTGATTCTTTGATCCTCGATTGGGTGTTATTGTTCCAATTAAAAATGGAACATGCACAACGATTGCCGGGATTTGCGGTCCAGGGACGAGTTGGCCTCCTGCTGGTGGCAATATGCTGGCCTTTGAACTGGACATTGCCGGGCACGCGCACGGCTTACCTGTTTTTTCCCCTCTGGCTGGGGTATATCCTCGTAGTGGATGCCATGGTTTATCGGCGAACCGGGTCATCGCTGTGGACGCGCTCGCGGCGCGGGTTTGCGCTGCTGTTTGTCTTATCCGCGCCGGCGTGGTGGCTGTTTGAAATCATCAACAACCGGACGGGAAATTGGGAATATCATGGCGCCAGCGGATTTACGCCTCTTGAATACAACTTGCTTAGCACGCTGTGCTTTTCAACGGTCATGCCGGCGGTTTTTGAAACGGCGGAGCTGGCGCGCGCGTTTCGGTGGGTGAATTCGCTGCGTCCGGGCGGGCGCGTGCCTGATACGCCGCAAGTGAACGCGGCCCTATGGCTGACCGGGTTAGTCATGCTGGCGCTAACGCTCTTGTGGCCGCGATTTTTTTACCCGTTTGTCTGGATTTCGCTCGTGCTCATCCTGGAACCGATGAATCGCCTGTTGCGGCGCCCGCATCTTTTGGAATGGCTCGCGGAGGGCAATTGGCGTCCGGTGGTCTCGCTGGGGCTCGGCGCGTTGATCTGCGGATTTTTCTGGGAAATGTGGAACGAATGGTCGTGGCCGCAATGGACGTATCACACGCCCGGAGCGAATGTCCTGCACATCTTCAAAATGCCGTTCCCAGGGTACGGCGGATATATTCCGTTTGCGCTGGAACTATTTGCGCTAAAAAATTTCCTTTGGCCAGCCCGTCCGAAACTGCAATTGTGATTCGCTACCAAAGATAAATTTGTTTGACGTCCAATAGCGGATAGCGGAAAAAATCATTTCGCTCGCGCTCATTCCGCACGCCGTTTAACTGGCCGGCCACCGTGACAAGACTTCCAGCCGGATACTTCGCGGGATCGAGAAATTCAGGACTGACGGCGATGAAACGCCCCTCTATGGCGGTATCTTCGCCAGTGGGCCGTCCCCGGTGGCTAAGCGGGAGTTGGAGGACATAAATCTCGCCCCTGTTGGTTACATTGATGACTCTACCTCCCCAAATGACGACTGTGCCGGCGGTGGTTTTGGGATTGGCGGTTACCTGGGTGTATGTCAGCGGCCGGGACTGGCTGCGCAGGTTCTGCGCAATCGGGTTACTCACACACCCCGAAAGCACGACCAATAAAAAAATGACCGCCAAATATTTTCCCATGCACATACGCAACGCTCCTTTGCGGAAAACTCTCCATTCCCTGACGCCATTTGTCAAGCGGCGCCAGAACAATCCTCAACAATCCGAAAATCACGCATCGAGCCCCTGAACCGTAGCGCAGGTTTCCAAACGACTCTCGATATGGAAACCTGCGACGTATTACCGGGATTCATCGAGAGACGGCCGGGGTGAGATTCTCCCCAAAAGGTCTTTCGCGCATTGAACCCTGACCGCTCTTATCTGTCGCCGTATCATTCCGTCAGCCTACGTCCTCGCCGCCGGCTTCTTCGCCGCCGCATCGAGAATGGAAGATAGCACGCTGTTGGGCACCTGCTCGAACGTCAGCGGCTCCATTGAATAGGAGGCGCGGCCCTTGGACAGCGAGCGGATGGCAGTGGCGTAACCAAACATTTCAGCCAGGGGCACCTGAGCATTCAGGATCGTCTGGCCCTGCTTGGCTTCGATGCCGTTAATGATGCCGCGGCGCCGATTTATGTCGCCGAGCAAATCGCCCTGGTATTCATCGGGCGTAGTCACTTCCACCTTCATGATCGGTTCGAGCAAAATGGGGTTCGCCTTTTTGAAGGCGTCCTTGAGCGCAAAAATTCCCGCCATTTTGAAGGCCAGTTCGTTTGAGTCCACTTCGTGGAACGTGCCATCCACGACCTGGACTTTGATATCAATGACCTGATAACCCGCGTAGACCCCGCCCTTGACGGCTTCTTCAATGCCGTCAATGACCGCCGGAATGTATTCTTTGGGAATGGCGCCACCGACAATTTCATTTTCAATTTCGACGCCTTTGCCGCGTTCGTTGGGCTGGACCTTGACGAGGGCGTGGCCGTATTGACCGCGACCGCCGGATTGGCGGATGAATTTGCCTTCGCCCTCGGCCGGTTTCAAAATGGTTTCTCGATAAGCGATTTGCGGAGCACCGGCGTTGGCTTCCACCTTGAACTCGCGAAACAAGCGGTCCCGAATGATTTCCAGGTGCAGTTCGCCCATGCCCGCGATGATAAGCTGGCCGGTTTCTTCGTTGGTAAAACAACGAAACGTCGGGTCTTCTTCGGCGAGGCGTTGCAGGCCTTCTGACATTTTATCACGGTCCTGTTGGGTCTTGGGTTCCACGGCCATCGAAATGACTGGATCGGGGAACGTCGGTGGTTCGAGTGTGACGTCGAATGATTCGTCGCACAGCGTATCGCCGGTGGTGATATTGCGCAGGCCTACCAGCGCCGCGATGTCGCCGGAGAAAACCTGATCGATGTCTTTGCGCTCGCTGCCTTGAATAATCATGAGACGGCTGACGCGCTCGCGTTTGCGCGTGCGCGGATTGTAAATCGTGTCGCCCTTCTTGAGCGAACCAGAATAGACCCGGAAAAACACAAGCTTGCCGGCGTATGGATCGGTCCACAACTTGAACGCCAATGAACAAAATTTATTGCTGTCACTTGTTTCCACAGTCACTTTGTTTTCAGTGCCCGGCTCATGGCCTTCGGCATCCGGAACTTCCAGGGGACTGGGCAAGTAATCCACGACGGCGTCCACGAGGACCTGGACACCTTTTTTCTTGAACGCCGAACCGCACAGGACCGGCACTAATTCGATTTTGCAGGTCAGCCGGCGAATCGCCGCCTTGAGTTCCTGCGGCGAAATCGGTTTTTCTTCCAAAACGAATTCGGCGATCCGGTCATCCTTGTTGGAGACGGCATCGATCAACTCAGCCAGGGCGGCCTTCGCTTTGTCTTTGAGGGCATCGGGAATTTCCGTCACTTCATAATTCAAGCCCTCGTTCGCAACGTCGCCGGGACCCCAAACAAACGCCTTCTGGTTGACCACGTCAACGACGCCTTCAAATTTATCTTCGGCGCCAATAGGCAGGAAAATCGGATACGCATAAGCATTTAGCTTTTTGCGCATGTCATTCAAAGCGTTTTCGAAATTAGCGCCGGTACGATCCATCTTGTTCACGAACGCGATGCGCGGCACCTTGTATTTTGTGGCCTGGCGCCAGACTGTTTCGGATTGCGGCTGCACGCCGGCAACACCGCAAAACACCGCGACCGCGCCGTCCAGCACGCGCATGGAACGCTCGACTTCGGCCGTGAAATCCACGTGGCCGGGAGTATCAATAATGTTGATGCGATGGGGAACGTTGCTGAACGCTTTGTAAATTTCGCTTTCGCCCGGCTTAACCAGCTTTTGGGTCCAATAGCAAGTGACCGCCGCGCTCGTAATAGTGATACCGCGCTCGCGTTCCTGTTCCATCCAGTCCGTCACAGTATTGCCGTCGTCCACGTCGCCGATCTTGTGAATCAGTCCGGTGTAAAACAAGATCCGCTCGGTCGTGGTCGTCTTGCCCGCGTCAATGTGCGCGGCGATGCCGATGTTTCGCGTGCGCTCGAGCGTGTATTCACGCTTGGGCGAATTGGGCGATTTTGCTGTCGTTTCTTTTTCCAGGACTGCGCTCATATCTTTAAATTACGTTTTGCCATTCGACTACAGAACCGTTAAATCCAAAAACCCGATTTTTGGGCCGATTTAACGGTTCAACAATACTCTGTTTTGTCAAACGGAACAGAAAGAATACATGAACCATTGGAAAAGGCAATCCCTATCGCCATTTTTTTCTGGCTTAGGGCGATCTCTCTGATGGTTCGGCGTGCCAAAGCATCGGAGGATTATCCCCCTCCCCTTTAGGCGAGGGGCCGGGTGACGGCGGTCTCTCTTTAGCTGAATAACCAGGCTCTAATTAAACTAAAAGGCGGCCCTTTTTAACTTTTCTATCCGATTTTGCTTGCACCCCCGGCAAAAAGGTTATATGGTAAAACGCTTGTTTATTTTGATGATAAAATTGAGAGTCATGCCACAACCAATGAGGGTGTCTTGAGCCGCCCTTTTTCTTCACGCAATTCCTCTTCCACCGCGCATCTCCGGGTCAACGGCAAAATCCGTGCCCGCGAAGTCCGCGTCATAGACGGAAACGACAAAAACCTCGGCATTCTGCCGCTGAACGACGCCTTGCAACTGGCGCGTCAGCACGGAGTCGACCTGGTGGAGATTTCGCCTACGGCCAACCCGCCGGTCTGCCGCCTGGTCCAAATCGGCAAGTTCCGTTATGAGCTGGCGAAAAAGGAAAAAGAATCGCGCAAACACCAGCACGCCTCGACCGTCAAGGAAATCCAACTCAGCCCGCGCATCGATCCGCACGACCTCGGCATCAAGTTGATGCACGCCGTCGATTTTCTCTGCGAAGACATGAAGGTCAAAGTGGCCCTCAAATTCCGGGGCCGCGAAATGGCCCACACCGAGATCGGCTTCGAAGTCATCCAGAAATTTCTGAGCCAGGTCGGGCCCTACGGACATCCTGATTTTGAGCCCAAGCTTAACGGACGCAATATCGTGGTGATGATTACTCCGCTACCGCGAAACAAGCGCGCCAAAAGTCCGCGCGCGATCGACGAATCTGGTGCGCCGGAAAAAACTCATGAACCGAAGCATGATGAACTTGAAGCAAAAAATCACCAGCCCGTTTCCAACTCTCACGCAAACGCGCCGGCCAAAGACAAAAATCACGCCTCAACCCCGCACAAGCCCGGCTTCGCAAACAACCCATTCGCTAATCTGGAAGTGAAGTCGTGACTGTCCCGGTAGGGACAATCGGAAATAGCCCGGTGTTTTAACGCCGGGACGCGAACCCTGAGAGATTATAAGTCCCGGCGGGACGTCTGGTCGGACCAATCTACATTCCGTGAATTCTATCAATTCTGTCTAAAAACTAAAAACCGGCGCATCGTACGGTTCTTCAGAAGATCACCTCACGGCGCAGGCGGCCGCAAATTCCTGAATTGGCCGGCTGGGGCGTTAGTCGGCAGGTTCAAAAAATCCGGATTTGTAATCTGCACAGGCTCGCTGAGAATGTATTCGGATTTCGTGACCCGCAATTCACGGAGGGATTTGTCCGGCAAAAAGACCTCGACCGATGCTGCATTGCCAAACCGTTCACGCCGCTTGACCCATGTAACATAATAAAGCGGAGTAAAATGCTCATAATCAGGGCAAATTGAAGTGCTGATTTGGACCTTGCAGTCGCGATTCAGGCCGACCATATCCATCGACGCCAGCGAAAGAAAATGCGTTGCCAACTGGAATGCCGCGTTCGTGTCCATTTGATCCATCGGCAGGGCAAATTTTGATTTAATTTGGTCGTCCTCTTGTTGCAAATGCGCACGTGTCACGCCGGAAAACTTATAGCCGCACGCAACCGAATAAATGTAATTGCTCGTTATGACGCTGCCCAAACCCTGCACGCCTTTGGCAAGCCGCGGCGGAAAAATCGTCAACCTCGACAAATTCAGCGCAGAAATGGGCAGATCATCCGGCAGGTGTAGGACGACAATTAAAAATCACCCCCCTGACGACAATTAAAATTCACTACTGAGCCGGTAATGATTATTGCGGCGGCGGGATGGCCGGAGGCCATTCCCAACCGCCGCAGATGATTACAAACCAACAATACCGAAAGCTCATGAGTGAATATCAAAAAGAAGCGAAAATTGTCGTCATTGCGATGAAGGCGGATGTTCATCCACAAACCGCACGAAAGTACATCCGGGCGGCCAAGCCCCCGGCCGAACTGCAACGAAAGCATAATTGGCGCGCGCGCCCTGATCCGCTGGCCGCGATCTGGCCAACCGCCGAACAGATGCTGGCCCAAGCTCCCGAACTGGAAGCCAAAGAGTTGTTTGAGTATTTGCGGGGCCTGGCTGGAAGGCCGACACCTGGAGATTTATCAAACCCGGGATCGCAAGCTCGAGGCCGCACGCGTGCGGCGCCAAGCCAAACGCCAGGAGGCGGCAGCCCGCACTTGACCGATGAGCGTTCTAAATCCAAAGTCCACTTGTCCAGTGAAACAGAGGCGGGCTCTGCTGGAGAGCAACCCGCCAAGGGATAACTGGATCGAAGGCGACGAAATAAAATCCGTCTCCGCTTTTGGGGAGGCTAACCCCTCCCCGAAAGCTTGGTCGGAGACATTTTATTTCCGAGCCGAGCATGCCTCAAAAACTCACCGTTCGAGGGTTCACAACACCCCGGATTGGAAACCAAAAAACCGCGGCAAAAAGTGCGTTAGCATTTCAAGCCAAGCGGCGTTTCACGCTGAACCAATACACTTCCATGAGGGTAGACACATGAAAAACAATTTAACTCCAGGCACAAATATTTTTCGTGCCATTATTTTCACGTTGAGCTTACTGTCATGGGCTTTTCCCGGAGCAGCGCAGGAAACCATTCGGCAATATCTTTCCGGAACGGATGGCGAGCATACTGTGCCATGGAATTTTTATTGTTCTGATGGTCGCAACAGCGGGGTGTGGACGAATATCGCGGTCCCGTCATGCTGGGAGTTGCAAGGGTTCGGTAAATTTCGTTATGGCCTCGAAGATAAAAAATATACACCGATTCATGGCTATTATCGCCATCATTTTGAGGTTCCGGCCAAATGGCGCGGTAGAGAAATCTTCATCGTGTTTGAGGGGGTAATGACCGATGCATCCGTAAAAATCAATGGCGTTGATGCTGGGCCTTTGCACCAAGGAGCATTTTATCGCTTTAAATATGACATCACGGGATTGCTCAAGTTCGGCGGAGACAACCTGCTCGAAGTTTCGGTCAGTGATAAATCCGCAAATAATTCCGTTAATGGGGCTGAACGTTATGCTGATTACTGGGTTTTTGGGGGGATTTTTCGTCCGGTTTGGTTGCAGGCAGAACCGACGCAGTTTATCGATCATGTGGCAATTGACGCACGCGCCGACGGCACTTTTGCGATGAACTACTATCTCGGCGGCAAAGGCCAAGCCACGACGGTTGAAGTGACGCTGGAAGATGCCCATGGAAAAATTGTTGGCAAACCGGTTTCGGGACCAGTGACAGAAAGCGCGGCAGGGTTTGTTACGGCAAAAATTTTCGCACCGGAACTATGGTCGGCGGAAACGCCAAATCTTTACAATGCGTTGGTGAGGCTTAAGGAGGGAAGTAAGGTATTACACGAACTCAGACAGCCATTCGGATTTCGTACGATTGAAATTCGCCCTGGTGATGGCCTTTATGTCAATGGCCAGCGGGTTTTGCTTAAGGGAGTTTGTCACCACGTCGCATGGCCGACGCTGGGACGCACGTCTTCCAACCGGATCGCAGCCCTTGATGTGGGTTTGCTTCAGGATATGAACATGAACGCGGTGCGTATGTCACATTACCCACCCGACGAAGAATTTTTGAATTTGTGCGACGAAAAAGGGCTTTATGTCCTGGATGAACTTTCCGGCTGGCAGCATAAATACGACACCGATATTGGCCGCGAGCGCGTCAAAGAAATGATTTCACGCGACGTGAATCATCCGAGCATCATCATCTGGGACAACGGAAATGAAGGAGGCTGGAACACCAATTTGGATTCGGACTTTCCACAATTAGACCCGCAGCACCGGCCGGTGGTCCATCCATGGGCCAGGTTCGGCGATATCCACGATTCTCATTACCCGGATTACAATTCGCTGGTGAAGCTTGTTTCCGGTCACACGGTTTATATGGCCACGGAATTTCTCCATGGAAATTTCGACGGCGGTGCAGGTTCGGGCCTGGATGATTATTGGAAGGTGATACAACATGGCCATGTAGCTGCGGGCGGTTTTATTTGGGTATTTGCCGACGAAGGTGTGCAGCGCAACGACCTGAAGAATATGATGGATGTGAAAGGCAACTGGGCTCCCGATGGCATTATGGGACCCTTTCGCGAAAAAGAAGCTAGCTATTACACAATCAAGCAAATCTGGTCGCCAGTGCAATTGCCGAATGTCCTGCCGACGAATTTTGATGGCACACTGCCGGTGGAAAATCATTATGAATTTACCGATCTTTCCCAATGTAACATTTCGTGGCAATTGCGGCGCTTCGGCCAAACTCTCGGCTTCCAGCCAGTTGCTGAAGGCGTAATCACTGTCCCGAATATTGCCCCGGGGGGAAATGGGATATTGAGATTGGCATTGCCGGCGGATTGGAAAAATGCCGACGCGCTGGCGGTCACGGCACGCGATAAGAATAATCATGAATTGTGGACATGGGTCTATCCATTGCTCTCCCAAAATAAGTTTGTGCCAGCAGGCTTGCCGGTTGTGGCGACAACGACGAACGATGAATTGCAATTTAAAGCCGGAGATGTGGAAGTGCGTGTGTCGGCATCAAGCGGCCAATTGCACAGCGTTAAAATCCAAGGGAGAGATTTTTCGCTCACCAGCGGACCAATTTTAAATGCGAAATGGTCTATGCTGAATTCGGGCTGGCTCAAATTGGATTACGACGTCAATCCGTCTTTGCAAACGAATGTCATAGGCGTTGCGTTTGACTACCCTGAAGAGAAAATGCTCGATAAAACATGGCTTGGTGACGGGCCGTATCGCGTCTGGCGCAACCGGCTTAAGGGCCAGACGCTCAATGTTTGGGAAACCAAATATAATTCAACTGCAACTGGCTACTCAGATTGGATTTATCCGGAATTCTCTGGTTATTTTGCCAATGTACGCTGGATGAGAATCAAGACTGCTGAAGGTATCCTTACAGTCATAATTCCAGATGAAAATACTTTCGTACGCGTGGGCACGCCCAAATTTCCCCCGGCCAAGATTGCCGGAAAAACACTCATCAAAATACCCTCGGGCAATCTTGCTGTGGTGCGTGATATTCCTGCAATGGCCACTAAATTTCACGTTGCCGCCCAACTTGGCCCACAATCAACCACACCATTAATCTCTACGCCGTATCAAGGTACAATCTATTTTCATTTTGAACCGGCGGCTAACGGCTAGCAAATATGGAACGAGCGTCTCGACAACAAAATTTACCAAATATAAAGGGGTCAGTCCTAGAATTGTTACATTATCGGATTGACACACGGGATTTGATCAGGAAAATGGGTCTTGGAAATGGCCAGACCTCGGTCACCTTCGTCGCAGAGCGACAACCGAAAATTAGCCAGACACGGAGCGGAGCGTCTGGCTAACACCCAAAATTCATCTCGTCCTGAAGGGACGATGGAAATCTGCGGCGCATTTCAATTGTCGCGCAGGACCAAACTCTTTAATGACCTCATTCTCCTCGCAAAAGCGACTCCGCATTTTTTAAGAGAACCTCGGTTGGCTGTTGGATGCGTGGTGCCGAATCCCTCTTCGTGTGCAAAATCAACTCCTCTCTGAGAGAGCCGATATCCGGGGGGTTGTGGAGCTGCGGTTTAATTGATTTGAGCAATAAACTTTGCGGACGGAGATCAGCTCATGCCGGTCACCACGATTCATCACGTGAAAGATCGCGCCCCGATACTCAACTCGCAGCTTGCGCGTCATACGGCCTATTC
>DASYYL010000113.1:0-4006 GCA_035933915.1 Verrucomicrobiia bacterium | reverse complement strand
GGCCGGCCGAACACGACGGCACCGGCGGCGCAGTCACCAGCAGTGAACGGCCAAAACCGCGATCCAACGTTGGCGGTAACACCGCAGCCGCTTCAATTCCGGCAACCGAATCCCGACAAAATACAACTAAACGATCCTACTGATATATGAATACAACAAGACGCATACATTTAAATCCGCAGTCCAAAGGCAACTTAGGCAAGAGTTTTGAAGCCGAATTCCGCACCGCCTGGCTCGACCGGCTGGGCGTTCCGTGGAATGGCTCTGACCTTGACGACCGGCACCATACGTTTGCCAGCCGGCACCCTCAAGCCGTCCGCTCGTATCAATTGGGCAATGAACACGAAAGCAAGACCGCCTTATTAAGCCTCTTCCGGCGCGTGCTCAAAGACACCGCACCCGTTCACGTCATTGACACGCGGGCGCAGGCCGATGCCCTGATCCTGAGCGCATTGGAAGAATTACAAGTGCTGGACGTATGTGCCGAACAAGGGGTGCGACTGACGTTTTTTTTGTTTCCCACCGACGATACCGAAAGCATGACAAACGTGGGCAAATTATTTTTCTATGCCGGCGACCGCGTGGATTATGTCATCGTTCACAATCCTGCCAAAGCCAGGGGCGATTTGTTCAAAGGCTCGCAATTGGAAAAGCAGTTGATGGAATTCGGCGCAAAAACCATCACCTTACCCGCCATCACGCCGACAACATTGCTGGCCATTGAAAAGGCAGAGGCGATTGCCGGACGCGGTTTAAGCTTTGCTGAACTGTCCCATGTTGAAGCCAAGCACTTGGAGCGGTTGCTGGCCGGGGAAATCCAGTGGGCCATGCAGAAAATGTTCCGGCAATACGCCGCCATCGCTGATTTGCTTTTGCCCACAGAATTGATTCCGAAGGAAAAACTGGCGGCGGCAGAGGAGAAATCAAAAGCCGAGCCGCAACCGCAATTGAATTTTGAGGAATGACCTATGGACGACACCAGTTTCGATTTGTTGTGCAAAGGATTGCCCCCGAACGAGGCCAAACTGTTTCGAAAAATTCTAAAAGAATGGTGTGACGGGGATGAAGATTCGTTTCCGGTGCAGCTGGCGTTGCTGACCAAAGCGCAGTGGCGCGCGGCGGCACTCATTTCAAACGCCATCAATGAATCCGGCAAATTGATTGAGATACATCTGGTTGAATGCCGCCAGCAAACCGCCGCCATTGTGAAAAATCTTTCCGCTGCTGCCGCAGGCAGCGCCGACGAACTGAAAGGCATTGTCAAAATCCACACCGAGGCGGTCAATACGGCATCGGTTTCCATTCGCAACCAGTTGTGGGAGGCGGAGGAAGCCGCCAAACAAATCAGGAACAGCTTGAGCAGCGGGATTTCCGAATGGCGAAAAGCCAGGGACGATTTTGCAGCGGAAAGGCTCAAGTTGGAAAAGGAACGCAAGGAACTGGCCGCGCGGATTCAGTGGCGGGATTGGCTGTGGGCCGGACTTACCTTGTTTGGCATCATGGCCATCGGCATCATCATCGGCTTTTGGCTTCGTGGGAAGTTTCATTGACTGGGCCTGGAGCCGGTACATCACCCAAGCATTATGTAATCCAGTTCATGCCGCGCGCGAATCCGGTTTCGATTATATGTCGCCGGTCGTCGCGTCAAGGTCGAATTCCCCCGTCGCCTTTGAATTTCCACCGTTGACCCGCCGCCCGGCTCCCGGAGTTTCGCTTCTATGGATTCGCGTGTGGAGGACTGTTCGCAACTGGTCACAAAATTTGAGGCAATGGGAACTCAAAATCATTGCCTCCGCTGCCTGGCAGCCAGTTTACCGGCGCGGGTGATGACTTCCCCCAGGTCAATCCCAATGGCTTCGGCAATTCGCAACAGCGTATCCAGCGTGGGATTTCGCAAATCCCGTTCAATCAGGCTGACAATGGAATGCGAGAGACCGGAGCGTTGCGCGACCACATTCATGGAAAGCCCCCGTTTTTTGCGTTCTTCCCGCAAAAGGCGGATCACATTGGCGGTAACGGTGTCTCGCAAGCTGTTTTTTCGCACGGGTGAGTCATAAGTGAAATGCGCGTTGACAACGGATGTGACAAGAGTCACAATCGCACTGTTTTTGATTTTGAGCTTGTGAATTGGCGCAATAGGGCAAATTCGGAACATGAAACCGGATGTCATCGTGATAGCGAGCCAGCAAACCATGTTGTTTCAGCCGCAAAACCGCCCGGCCTCGGAATGGCTGCACCGGCGTTGCGGGTTGGCTGCTGAAAACATCAGCGGTGACACCGAGATTTGTCTGCATCCCCGGAAATGCCGGGGCATCATCGCCGAATTGAAGGCGGCGGGTTTCAGCGTTGCCAATGGAGGGGAGGAATTATGCTGACACCCGGCGTGACATTGGCGCTGGCATCATTGCGGCGGAACGCCAAATCCCCAAAGACAGGATTTGTCACGAATTTGTTTCTTGTCTTCGGGCGGGAACGAATTAAAACCGTAGGGAAGATGGATGGGGAAGCCAATACCGCGAGCCAATGTGGGCGGGCGAAAGCGCCGAACGCGCAGAGTGAACGGCGGTCAAAGTTTGTCAATCAAATCGCGGGCTTTCACGCCAAGAGCTTTGGCCACCCGCAAAAGCGCATGAAGGCTGATCCATTGTTCTCCCCGCTCGATCTTGCCGATATAAACCGGATGCAAGTCGGCCTTTTCCGCCAGTTTTTCCTGGCTCAATCCCGCCGTGTTGCGGCATTGGCGAATGGCATCGCCCAGGATTTTAAGCTGTTGAGGTTTGCGTGGCACCAGCTTCCAGCAGAGCAGGAAGGCGAAAAATCTGACACACCCAACACGGGTTTATTTTGTGCTTGTCCGTCGATGCCAAAGCGTTAGCGTGGCGCAAAGGAAAACATGCAAACAAAATTAATGTTATGAGAACCACAATCGGAAGGAACACTGCTTCCCGGAAGCCCGCCGTTCTGTTGGCCCGCGCAATCATAGTTGGCGCGGGTTTTTTGTTTGCCGCTGGCGGTGTGCTGGCCCAATCACCTCCGGGCGGATTTGGCGGCCCTACCAACACGCCGTTGGATTCGTGGTCATTCCAGGACCAGACCAACTGGACGGATGACGCGAGCAACGCCCCGATTTCGTTCACGAACCTTGCCGCTTCTGATCTCGGCGATGGTTACTCTCTGGTGGTGGCGACCAACGTGCCTGCCTGGATAAATTACAACATCTACGAGCCAGGCACCGGGGCGACCAATCTGGTGGTCAATGGGTCGGGCAGCCTCACCTTTTGGTACGCACCGGCAAATTGGTCAAGTGCGGACACGAACGCTGGCGGAACCGGGCCGGGCCAATGGGTGCAACTGATGGACGTTGGTGAATGGACAACCAATTCTTCATACGGCTATTGGGGGCTTTCCATTGACCCGCCCGGCACGAATCTCTGGTTTGTGTCGCAGGACGGGCTGGGCAACACCTACACACTATCGGCTCCGGTTTCGTTGACCACCAACTATTTCCATTTCATTACGCTGACGTATTCGGCCACGAACGTCTCGCTTTATCTGGATGGTCAACTGGCGACCAATGACCCCGGCGGTTTGAGCATCTGGCCCAGCGCGGAAGTGGTCTCCAACGGCGTTTTTTTCGGGAGCGACCCGAGCGGCCAAATGCAGGGAGCGGGTTTATTCAACACGGTGGCGACTTACAATTATCCGCTGGATTCCAACGACGTGCAGACCATTTTCAACTGGGAATACGGCTATTATATGATCATGCCGTGGAATATTGCTTACATGGACATAAATCAAGCCCCGTCGAATCCCTCGACGAACTTTGATACGCCCGATGTGATCACCGGGCCGGGCAGTTTACAGCTTATCAGTTCAGGTTCGGCCATCAGCAGTACCAACGTTTGGATTACCAACGTGGTGGCCAGCGTGTCGGGCGGAACAATGGCCTTGACCTTCACGATTCAGGGCGGCTCGAACGGATTGCCGTATGATGTCTTTGCCAATT